>JBOHST010000058.1:0-3148 GCA_050733375.1 Gemmatimonadales bacterium | reverse complement strand
GCGGCTCGAGCGCTGGCGGTCGATCTGTCGCCACTCGGTCCCGGTCGCTATCGCATCGAGGTGGCCGTGACCGCCGCCGGGCGAAGCACCGCGAGCGCGTCGCGCGCGATCCGGATCGTCGGGCCGTGAGAGCGGTTGCGGATGCGCCGTGGCCTTGGCGATATTCTTGCCCCGGCTGGCCCGCACCGAGGCGGTATCGTCTAGGGGACTAGGACGGAGCCCTCTCAAGGCTCAAACACGGGTTCGAATCCCGTTACCGCTACTCCCCGCGCCCCCATCGTCTAACGGTTAGGACACCACTCTTTCAAGGTGGGAACAGGGGTTCGATTCCCCTTGGGGGCATGGGACTGCGAAAGTCGTATGGAAAAGGCGTAGAGAGAAGGGCGTAAGGTTGAGAAGCGTAAGGAAAAAGGCGTAGGGTGAGCCGCACCGGTCACCCTACGCCTTTTCTTTACGCCTTCAATCCCTACGGTTTTTTCCTTTACACCGCTTCCTTATGTAGTTCGCGAGTTAGGGATTCGGCCAACTGCTCCACACCGCATCCATCCCCGCAAGGTCCACCGCGAACGGTGACTGCCGGATGCCGGCGTACCTGGGATTCATCACCGCGGCCGGCGGTGGCCCGAAATGCCCCAGCTCGAGCGAGTGGCCGTTCTCGTGCAGTCCAACGGTCTCCACGTCGATCCCTGGGAGGGCGACGTTGATGCCCCAAGGGTTGCCGACACGAACCGGATTGCCCGGGTCGCCAAACGTGGTGTTGTAGTAGACCTCGTTCAGGGCCGTGTCGAGGTAATTGTCTCCGTTGATGTCGGTCGGCACTCCCCCGCTGACGAAGATGAAGGTGACGGAGAAGGCGAGTACGTTGTTGCCAGCCCCCGTGACCGCATCGAAGAACGCCTTCGGCAGCCATCCGGCGCTGACGATGTCGGCGGCGAACGGGTTCCCGAAGCCGCCGAACCCGAAGAAGAAATCGAAGATGTCGGGATCGGCGCCGCCGTCGGCGCGCTTGACGACGTCGACCTTCTTCAGAGGCTTGCTGGCGTCCCAGGTATCCAACGCATCGTCGATTGCCGCTTCGGTCTGGGCGTTGGTGAGGCCGCTGGCGGTGGCGCCGTCGGACTGATCTACCAAGTAGGTGATGTTCTCGCCATCGGCGAGTCGACGTGGATCGTTTGGCACCCAGCGGAACGGCTGCTGGTGAATGCGGGCGCTGGGCCGGCCATTCCCGATCGTGAAGAACTCGATCGCCTCGACCGCGATCTCGAGTCCCGAGCCGGCAAGCTGGGCATTGATTTCCCCCATGCGCCGGAGCAGCGCGGTGTCCTGCGTCTCGGCGGTCGCCGCCGAGAACATCGGAGCGGCGGGGGCCGTCGCCTGCTGCGGCGGCCGGTCGCAGGCGGCGACGACCCCGAGAAACGCGAGCGCGGCGACAAGTGGTGTGCGACGAAGCTGCATGCGAACCTCCCCTGCGAAGCGAGTGGTAGGACTTCGGGTACGCTTCACAGATACCCCTCGCGTCCGAGGTCGTCAAGCGCGTGGCGGCTGAGGTATGGGGGGATCCACGCAGTTCACCGCCGAGCGCGGATTGCAGTGGGCGACGCATCGGCGTTCGCGAACCGCGACCGGGTGATCCATGTCACGCGACGGATGTCCGACGCTGACACCGCGGCCGGAACGCGCGCGGACGCCTCGCCGGTGCGCGGACCCTTTCGATTGTGCATGGGTTGAAGAATCGTCCCACAGCGCAGGCGTCGCTGTCGGACCGTTCCCATTTCGATGCGGCGGCTCGCCATCACTGCACGAGCCCTTCCCGGAAGGAGAAGCACCATGAAGACCATCACCACCTTCACCCTCACCGCGTTGCTCGCGCTGGGGGCTGCAGGCGCAGCTGCGGCACAGCAACCCACCCCGGCGGATTCGATGCAGAAACAGACGCCCGCCTATCAGCGCGTGGTCCCCGACTCCCTGTTGTCGCTGGTCAAGGTCAGCGAAGACTCGGCGCGCGGGCTCGCCTTCACCAAGGTGCCAGGCGGCACGGTACAGGCGCTGCTGTTGCATCGCGAGCGGGGCAAGCTGATCTGGTCGTTCACGCTGAGGCCCGCCGGAAAGCCCGGCACGGTACAGGTGAATGTGAGCGCGCTGGATGGCCGGATCATGAAGGTCGAGCCGAAATCGTCGTAACCCGCAGTCCACGGTGGTCGGGCGCCGATTCGGGCGCTCGACCACTGCTCCTCCGCGGAACCGTACCCCAATACTGCTAATACGCCGCTCGCTCTGGTGAGACACCGGGCGGCGCGGTATTCTCTGGCGGAAATGGACCTCATTGATCGCCTGGCGGACCACGCGCTGCTGCGCGTGGTGCCGCGCGAGCAAATCGCGTGGGTCGCCGCGCACGGCCGTCTTCGCCGGTTTGCGGCCGGGGAAGTGATGTACGCGCCGGGAGACCAGGTCGAGGGCTTCCACGTAGTGCTCTCGGGGCACATCGCCATCCATGTCGACCGGGGCGCGGGCCGACGCAAGGCGATGGAGTGGCGCGGCGGCGAGGTGTCCGGCTTGCTGCCGTATTCGCGGCTAGTCGGGACGCCCGGCGAGGTGGTGGCCGAGGAGCCGACGGAGCTGGTCACGGTGCACCGCGACCACTTTCCCGAGATGATCGAGCGGTGTCATGAGCTCACCGCCGCGTTGGTGCACGTCATGCTCGACCGCGCACGACACTTCACCTCGAGCGATTTCCACGATGAAAAACTGATGTCACTCGGTAAGCTCGCGGCGGGACTGGCGCACGAGCTGAACAACCCTGCCTCGGCGATCGCCCGCAGCGCCAAGAGCCTCACCGATGCCTTGGCCGACGTGGAGGACGCATCGCGAGCGCTCGGCGAGGTGGGACTCGATGCGCGGCAGCTCGCCGCCGTGTCTGCGGTGCGCGGCATCTGCCTCGAGGCCACGGTCATGTCCGTCCGCTCCCCGCTCGAGCGGGCCGATCGAGAGGACGCGATCGTCGCCTGGCTCGAGGCGCACGGCGCCGAAGTGGGCGCGGCGCACGATCTCGCGGAGACCGCGATCACGCTCGAGTCGCTCGACCAGCTCGCGGCGGCACTCGAGCGTCCGGCGCTCGACGCGGCGCTGCGGTGGGTCGCATCCGGCTGCG
>JBOHST010000057.1:0-23484 GCA_050733375.1 Gemmatimonadales bacterium | reverse complement strand
CTTCACGGCGGATGCGAGTCACGAGCTGAAAACCCCGCTCACCGTGTTGCGCGCCGGCGTCGAACGCGCCATCACCACCCCGCGCCTCCCTCAGGAAGCGCTCGCCCCGCTCGAGGAAGCGTTGCAGGAGATCAACCGGATGACCGAGCTCGTCGATACGCTGCTCACCCTCGCCCGGGCGGACGAAGGGACAGCACCGTTACATCGCGAGTCGGTGGATCTCAAGAAACTGGTGGAGGAAACGCGCGAGACCGGTGAGCTGCTCGCCGAGGAGGCCGGGGTGACGATGAGCGTGACGGCGCCGGCGTCGGCCGTGGTCGTGGCCGTGGACGCGAGCCGCATCCGTCAACTGGTCCTGAATCTGCTCACCAACGCAGTGAAGTACACGCCGTCCGGGGGGCGCGTCACGCTGTGGCTGGAGCGGGATGACGGCGCGGTCAAGCTCGGCGTCTCGGATACGGGGATCGGCATCGCCGCCGGCGACCTCCCCCACATCTTCGACCGGTTCTGGCGCGCCGACTCGGCGCGCACCCGCACCAGCGAGCGACCCGGCGCCGGGTTGGGTCTCGCCATCTGCAAGTGGATCGCCGAGGCGCACGGCGGCACGATCGACGTGCAAAGCCGCTCAGGGCGGGGAACGACGTTTACCGTCACATTGCCCTCGACGAGCCCCGCTCACCCCACCGTCATCGATTCGTCACGCTAGCCCCACGGCCTCGCCACACGGCCCCCCCAGTTTGCTGGGAACGCCACTGGAGGTCGCCGTGTTCGATATGCTGCTCGAAAGTCGCCCGCGACGGACAAGCCGCCCGTCGCGCTGGGGCGCGGCCGTCGCGCTCTCTCTTCATCTCGCGGTCGTCGCCGCCTTCCTGCGACGGCCCCATCCGGTTCAAGCCTCGCGGCCGATCATGGTCGAGCCGCTCCCGTTTCCTGAGGATCCCCGCTCCCCCAAGCCGGTGGAGGATGGGTTCCCGCCAATCGTGATCGTGTGTGACTGCCTTTTGCCACCGTTACCGAGGCCCGATCCCCTCCCGGATATCCCGATAGGGATCGAGCCGGCAACGCGGCCACCGGGAGGATCCGTGGGCGCGCCGCCGCTGGATCCATTGTTTCCGGGTGCGGGCGAGCCGCTGTCCATCAACTTCGTGCAGGAACTGCCTGTGCTGCTCGCGTCCTCCCCTCCCGCTTACCCGCCGCTGTTGCGCGCGGCAGGGGTGCAGGGGCGCGTGGTACTCCAGGTTGTCGTGGACACGCTGGGGCGTGTTGAGCGGGGAACGCTTCGAGTCGTGCACAACGACAATCCCGCGTTCGCAGCACCCGCGATCGAGTCCCTGCGGGGGGCCCGCTTCCGGCCCGCCCGGGTGTTTGGGCGGGCGGTGCGGGTGCTGGTGCAGATACCGGTCGAGTTCGTGCTCCAGCGGTAGACCGGCCTGACTGCGCCTAGGGCAGCAAGGGTCTCACCGCGCTGTCATCATTTTGTAATGAACCCCCCACTAGCGGGCAAGCGGGAAGTGGTAGTATCTCGATAGCCATCGAACGGAGGCCCATCGATGTTCGACGTACTGATCGAATCGAAAAAGGCGAGCCAGAAGGGGAAGCTGGCAGGGACCAGCCTCGCCTCGATCGTGTTTCACACACTGGTGATCGGCGGGGCAGTCTACGCGACCCTGACGGCCGGTGAAACGGATGAAGGGGTAGGGGTGGACACCGCCATGGTGTACATCCAACAGGAAACACAGAAGCAGCCCGATCAGCCCCCACCGCCGCAGCTCGATGTACAGCTCAAGGGCTTCCAGACGATCGTGGCCCCGACCGACATCCCGACCAACATCCCGCCCGTGAATCTGCAGGAGCGTTTCGACCCGAAGGACTTCTCCGGGATCGGCGTCGAGGGTGGCGTGGCGAGCGGCATCGTGCCGACGGGCGACGTGTTCTCGGTGGACGTCGTGCAGGAGAAACCGGAGCGTCTCGCGGGCCCGCCGCCGGTGTATCCGCCGCTGCTGCAACAGGCGGGGATCGAGGGCACCGTGACGGTGCAGGCGATCATCGATACGATGGGCCGCGTGGAGCCGGCCTCGATCAAGATCACCCAGACCGCCAACCCCGGGTTCAACGAATCCGCGAAGGCGACCGTGCTGAAATCGCTGTTTCGGCCGGCGCGCGTGTACGGCAAGGCCGTGCGCGTGCTGATCCAGATCCCGATTGCGTACACGATCAAGCGCTAGGACGTAGGCCAGCACCCCTCTCGAGGAGTCATATCGGATGCCGAATATCATCGATATGTGGAATCAGTCGGCTGCGTTCGCCAAGGGGATCGTGCTGATCCTCGTCTTCATGTCGATCTGGTCGGTCTCGACCTTCCTCATGAAGTGGTGGCAGCTGCGGAAGTCCCAGCGCGAAACCGTGAAGTTCATCCCCGAGTTCTCCCGCTTCCTGCAGGAAGAGCATCTCGACGCCGCGATCGCCCTCGCCGAGAAGACCAAACGGAGCCACGTGGCCCGGGTGCTGGGGGAGGCGCTCGCCGAGGTGAAGCCGCTGCTGCGCGATCGCGCGACGATCACCGCGGCCGACATCAACTCGGCCGAGCGCGCGGTCGAGCGCCAGATGTTGATCATCGTGGCCGAGCTGAAGCGCGGCCTGGGCGTGCTCGCGACCATCGGCGCCACGGCGCCGTTCGTCGGCCTGCTGGGCACCACCATGGGCATCGTGAACGCCTTCTCCGGCATGATGGCGTCCGGCGGCGGCGGCTCGCTGTCGGCAGTGGCGGGCGGCATCTCGGAAGCCCTGATCACGACGGCGATCGGCCTGGTCGCGGCGATTCCGGCGGTGTGGTTCTACAACTACTTCACCACCAAGATCGATTTCATCTCCGTGGAGATGACCTACAGCTCCAAGGAGCTGATCGACTACCTGATCCGCAGCGTCGGGTCGGAGTTCGGCAGGTCGATCTTCACCAAGGAATTCCAGGCCCAGAAGGGGACGCAGTCCAGTGGCCCGATTAGCCGCTAGCACCAAGACGCCGGTCAACGCCAACATCAACGTCACACCGATGATCGACGTGATGTTGGTGCTGCTCATCATCTTCATGATCGTGACGCCGTTGATCACCGCGGGGTTCCAGGCTTCGATCCCGCGCGCCCACAATCCGGAGAGTCAGGAAGAGAAGGACGGCGAGATCCGGCTCGGTATCGACAAAGACGGGAAGTTCTTCCTGGACGTGACGGGCCCGGGCGGGCAGTACACCGGCATGCGCTTCATCACCGACGATGACTTGCGCAACCAGCTGGTGGCGATATACGCGGCCCGCAGCGTCGACAAGATCCTCTACCTGAAGGCCGACGCGAACATCAAGTACGCACGGGTGCAGGAGGCGATCCAGATCGCCCGCAAGGCCGGGGTCCGCGTGATCGGGGCCATTAGCGAACAGCGCAAGATCGAGCCACCGCCCGGGGGGCACTAGTCGCATGGCCATGCAAACCAGCTCGGAAGGCGGGCTCTCCTCTGAAATCAACGTCACGCCGATGATCGACGTGCTGTTGGTGCTGCTCATCATCTTCATGATCATTCTGCCGCTGTCGCGGCGGGCATTCATCACCAATGTGCCGCCAGAGCAACAGCAGCAGCGGCCGCAGCCGCAACAGTCGGCGCAGATCGTGCTCGAGCTTACCGCTGGGGGCGGCTACGCCGTCAATACCCAGCCCTACACCAAGGACCAGCTGGAATCGGCATTGCGCCAGATCTTCGATCAGCGGGTGGCCAAGTTGTTGTTCATCAAGGCGGATCCGAGCCGTTCCTACGGCGAGGTGATCGACGCGATCGACATCGCCAAGGCCGCCGGCGTGCAGGTGATCGGCTTCACCCCGCCGCCGGAGCAGGCCGCGGCCGCGCCGTAACCAGTTGCGGCACATTGGATGACGGGTACGCAGGGGCACGGCGATGTCGTGCCCCTTCGTGCGTTGTTCGGTGTATCTATTCTCCGTGACCGCTCCTTCCGCCCATGCGCCGCAGCCGCGGCGCCCTCCACCACCACCATTCCGGTTGCCGCCGTCCAAACGGCGGCCCGGCGGAGCCGTCGCGTCCTTTCTGTTGCACTCGTTGATCGTGATGCTGTTCGTGCGCCACGGCGTGCAATGGTTGCTCGGCGGCGGTGGAGAGGCGGGTCCCCGCGGCGGCGGGGGCGGCGGATCGAGCGTCACGGTCAGGTACGTGCAGGTGCCTGCCGCGTCGGCTTCCGAGCACGCCACGGTCTCCACTGCACCAGCGGTGCCTGACGTACCGCTGCCGGTGCCGGAACCAGTGGAGCTCGACGTGCCGCCGCCTGAAACGGCCCCGCTGATTTCCGTCGCGCCCGTGGCCGCCGCAACGTCAACCACAGGTGATGTGGGGGGCGGCGGGCCCGGCACCGGCCCCGGGACTGGCGGCGGCACCGGGGCGGGCACCGGCCCAGGAGCGGGCAATGACTCCGGCTCTGGTCGTGGGGGAGACGCCGAGTACATTTCCCCCCCGTATGCCCGGACCGTCCTCCTGCCGGCGGACTGCGCCCGGGGTCGCTTTACCGTCCGGTTCTGGGTGGAGGATGACGGGCGCGTGGCCCGCGTGGCGGTAGAACCGCCTCCCAAGAACGCCGGGTGCCGTCGGCAAATGCTCGACAAGATGATGGGCTACCAGTTCCTGCCCGCGCGAACGCGGGACGGGCGAGCGGTCGCCAGCGTCTACGAGGTGCGGCTCGCGCACTAACTGCGCGGTGCGACGGCCGGCTTCCGGCTCCCCGCCGCACACTCATCCTCCACCGTGCAGGTCGTGATGGGGCAGAACGCCCAGTTGTTCGCCCGCAAGTCCGTCGAACGACTCCAGGCCGAATCCGATGCGACCGAAGGCCGCCTCAAGCGGGCGCTCACCAAATGGGATCTCACCGCCCTGGGCATCGGCGCGATCATCGGGGCGGGGATCTTCGCCACCACCGGCTCGGCCATCGCCGGCGACGCCGCCCGGCTGGGCGCCGGACCGGCGATCGTGCTGTCGTTCGTTCTCACGGGGATCACGTGCGGCTTCGCGGCGCTTTGTTACGCGGAGTTCGCCGCGATGGTGCCGATTTCGGGATCAGCCTACACCTATGCCTACGCCTCGTTCGGCGAGCTGGTGGCGTGGATCATCGGGTGGGACTTGATTATCGAGTACGCCGTCGGCAACATCGCGGTCGCGATCTCCTGGGCGGGTTACTTTCGGGAACTGATCAGCCACTTCGGGCTGACCATCCCCGCCTGGATTTCCACCGACTACCGCACCGCCTTCGCGGCCCTGAAGGCCGTGGCGGACGGCGCGACCGATCCGAACACGCAGTACCTCGCCTCTGCGATCTCGAGCGGCCCGCAGCTGTTCGGCCTGCCGATCGTGTTCAACCTGCCCGCGGTGGTCATCGTGGGATTGATCACGGCCCTCCTGGTCTACGGCATCCGGGAGTCGGCGACGTCGAATTCGCTGATGGTTCTCCTCAAGGTGGGCATCATTCTGTTCTTCGTGGCCGTAGGCGCCGTATTCCTGAAGCCGGAGAACTTCACCGCTTACGGCGGCTTCGCCCCGAACGGCTTCGCCGGCATCAGCTCTGCCGCGGCGATCATCTTCTTCAGTTATATCGGCTTCGACGCCGTCTCGACGGCCGCCGAGGAGGCCAAGGACCCGAAGCGCGATATGCCGTTCGGGATCATCGTGAGCCTCGCGATCTGCACCGTCCTGTTCATTCTCGCCGCCTTGGCGATGATCGGGATGGCGCCCTGGCGCACCCTCGGCACCGCGGAGCCGATGATCACCGCGCTGCAACAGACCGGCGGCCAGGCCAAGTTGGTCTCGATTGCCCGTTTCATCGTGTCGTTTGGCGCCGTCGTGGCGATGACTTCGGTGCTGCTCGTGTTCCAGATGGGCCAGCCGCGGATCTTCTTCTCGATGGCGCGCGACGGACTGCTCCCCCCCTGGGCCGCCAAGGTGCACCCTCGCTTCCGAACCCCCCACGTCACAACGATCCTCACCGGCATCTTCGTGGCGGTCTTCGCCGCGTTCGCCAACATCGACGAAGTGGTCAACCTGACCAACATCGGCACCCTGTTCGCCTTCGTGATCGTCTCGGCCGGCGTGCTGATCCTGCACTATAAGGAGCCCGACCGCATACGCCCGTTTAAGACGCCCCTGATGCCCTTCACCCCCCTCATCGCCATCGGCGCCTGCGTATTCCTGATGATTCAGCTGCCGCTCGTGACCTGGGTGCGGTTCGCCGCGTGGCTGGCGTTGGGACTCGTGGTCTACTTCTTGTATGGGTTCCGGCATAGCCGGTTGCGAGTCCCGGGCCGGTGAATCTGCTCACCGCAGCTCCGCCGCCAGCCGTAGCGCCCCGAGTGGCGGATCCACGACATGCTCTAGGAGTCGGACTTGGGGCAGCGTGCCGGCCAACCGTTCGCGGAACGCGTCATACAGCGGCGAACCCTGAGCCAGCAGCCCCCCAGCCGTGGCAACGTGGACGCCATCGTCCGGTGGGAACATGGCTTCCACCACCCGCACCAGCTCGACCAGCTCGGCCGCCGCGTCCGCGACGATGTGCTGCGCCGCCGGCACCGCATCCCGCGCCGCGTTGAGCAGCGGCGGGGCGAGCGCCGCAACCTGGGCGGGCGGCGCCGTCGCGGCCCAGCGCACCAGGTCGTCGAATTCGTGTAACCGCAGCGCCGCGAGCAATCGGGGGAGCAAGGCGCTGCCATCCCCGAGCCCGTCGCGGGCCTTGGCGGCGGCCGCGAGCGCCCGACGTCCGATCCAGTACCCGCCGCCGGCGTCTCCCAGCTGCCAGCCATAGCCGCCGGCGCGACGTAACCGGCCTTGTCGGTCGCGCGCGTAGGCGATCGAGCCGGTGCCCGCGCTGACCAGAATCCCCGGCTCGGTGCCGAATGCGGCCGCGAGGCCGATCTCGCCGTCGGCTACGACCTCCAGCGCCCGCGCCAGTCCGAAGGCGGCGAGCGCGATCCGCAGGTCGCGCCGCTCCTGCGCCCGACCGGCGCCGGCCGCCCCGACCACCGCGCGCTCGGCCGGCAGAGTGATCCCCGCGACGCGGGCGGCCCGTCCGGCCACGTCTGCCACGACGGCAGCGGTAGCCTCCGCTCCACCGGGACGCATGGGAGCCCCAGGGCCCTCGGCGCGACCGAGGATCGCGAAGTCGGCGCGGGAAATGGCCGCGGCGGTATGACTGCCGCCGGCATCCACTCCGAGCAACACCGAGGGAGAAGCGTCCGGAGGAATCGGCGTGGGAATCACGTGGCTTTGGGGGCTGCCGGCGGGCCCAGGAGCGACGACGTGACGCCCACGAGCAGGGTGACCGCCGTCCCCAGAGGGACATACCACGGCCATGCGAGTCCCGGCAGCCAGCGGACGGGCAGGTTCGGAATCACGGCGCCCAACACGATTGGAGCCATCACGAGCACGCTCACCACGATGGCGATGATGACGTCGCGCTCGCGCGCCCGCCGCCAAAAGCCGAGCAGGTAGGTGCCCAGCAGGCCGCCGTAGGTCAGTGATGCGATAGTGAGGGCGAGCTGCACCACGGGCGTGTCCTGGCGTCGGAACGCCATGGCGCCGGCGGTGAGCACGGCTGCCCAAGCGAGCGTCGCCCAGCGGCCGACGGCGAGCAAGCGCGTTGCGTCCCGCCGCCCCGTGAGGGCGGCGTAGAAATCGTGCGTGGTCGCCGAGGCGAGCGAATTCACCGCCGAGGCGTGGCTGCTCATCGCCGCGGCGAGGATCCCCGCCACGACCAGCCCGGCGAGTCCGGCCGGGAGGTGATGCACGACGAACGTCGGATAGATCGCGTCACCGCGCATCCCGGCCTGATCGGCGCCTGCGAGCCACAGGGCCGTCCCGACCAGCAGGAACAGCGAGAACTGGAAGATGATGAAGACACCTGAGCCGACCAGTGCTTTGCGCGCGTCGGAGAGGCCGCGGGCGGCGAGCAGCCGCTGCACGATCAAATGATCGGTGCCGTGCGAGGCCGCCGAGAGCAGCGCGCCGCCGATGAGCCCGCCCCATAGTGTGTAGGTGCGCGAGAAGGAGAAGCTCGGATCGAGAAAGACGAGTTTGTAGTGGTCGTAGGCGACCTGGAACGCGCCGATCCCACCGGCCAGGTGCAGCGCGACGATCAGGGTCGCCACGCCGCCGAGGATATAGACGCCGAGCTGCAGCACATCCACCCACACCACGGCTCGCAGGCCACCCACCCAGGTGTAGATCACGGTCACGATGCCGATCGCCAGGATCCCGGCAGGGACCCTCCAGGTGGTGATGATCGCGAGTGGGATGGCAGTGGCGAAAATCCGAACACAATCGGCCAGGGCCCGGGTGACGAGAAAGATCCCCGAGGCGACGCGGCGCGCCGCAGGGCCGAAGCGATGCTCGAGTCGCTGGTAGGCAGTCTCCTGCGTGCCGGCGAAGTACCCCGGGAGCAGCACGGCGGCTACCCCGATCCGGCCGATCAGGTACCCGAACGCGAGCTGCAGAAAGGTGAGATTGCCGCGCACCGCGAGGCCGGGGACCGAGATCACGGTGAGGGCCGAAGTCTCGGTGGCCACGATCGAGAGCATGATCGCCCACCAGGGGAGGTTGCGATGGCCGAGGAAATAGTCCGTCGCATCCCGTTGGCGGCCGGCCAGCCTCAGGCCGACGACCGTGACCGCGACGCAGTAGGCGATGATGACGGCGACGTCGAGCGGTCGCAGCGGCCCTCCTGGCGTGAAACGAAACGGCCCGCGGGAAGCGCGGGCCTCGGAAACTACCGGGATTCTGGATTTCTGGGCTAGACCGTGAAGGAAGTGCCGCAGCCGCAGCCGCCGGTGGCGTTCGGGTTCTCGAACGCGAATCCGGACTCCTGGAAGTTGCTCTTGTAGTCGACGCTCACCCCGTTGAGGTACTGGCCGCTGAAGCTGTCGACGAACAACCGGACGCCTTGCGACTCGATCACGACGTCGTCGGCTTCGGGCTTGTCTTCGATGTTGAGGCTGTACTTGAATCCCGAGCAGCCGCCCGGTTGAACGCCCAGGCGTAGCCCCGCGGTGGCCGGGTCGACCTTCTCCTCGGCCATGAACTTCCGCACTTCTTCCGCGGCGCGCTCGGTGAGCGCCAGGGTGATGGTGTCGGGCTTGTGCGTCGTGGTCATGTCGTCCCTCCGTCTGGCAGCAAGTTAAACAGGGACGAAAGGGGGCGGTAGAGGGCGCCCTGGTGCGGCGCGGGTTGGTTATGGCCTATCACCCACCAGCGCTTCCACGACCAGATCCGCCACTCTTGGCCGCAGTAGGTAAATCCGTGTGTTCGCGCGCGTCGGGTGCACGCGGTTCGTCAGCAGGATGATGAAGAGATCCTTGTCCGGGTCGATCCAAATCGACGTGCCGGTGAACCCCGTGTGACCGAAGGCGTGCTCCGAGAGGCGAGTGCCGGCGCTCGACGGCTGCGACGGCGTGTCCCAACCGAGCGCGCGGGAGGAGCCGGGCGGAAGGTTTTGACGGCTGGTAAAGTGCACCACGGTCTGTGCCCGCGGGGTGGGTGCGGTCACCCCGGGCTGGCCGCCCGGCGAAACGCAGGACCCGCCTTCCGTCATCCCGGCGCACTCCCCTGTGGGTAACCCACCCGAACGGGCTGAGAGCAACCAGCTTGCGAACCTCGCCAGGTCCGGCGCATTGCTGAACAATCCCGCGTGACCCGACACGCCTTCCAGCCGCCCTGCATTTTCGTCGTGTACCTCGCCGTGCATCATGCGGTGCCGGAACACAGAGTCGTTTTCTGTGGGCGCGATGCGCGCGCGCCAGCTGCGCGGCGGGAGGTAGCGGGTGACGGTCATGCCCAGCGGCTTGAAGACGCGGCGTTCGAGGTAGCGATCGAGTCGCTCGCCGGCGATGCGCTCGACCACCTGAGCCAGGGTGATCGCGCCCAGGTCCGAGTAGATGAAGCTGTCGCCCGGCGCCACGGACAGCGGCGTCGTGTCGACGAGCGCCAGCGCGCCGGCCCGTGTCGCCGCGTCCTTGAACAAGGGACGCCACGCGGGCAGGCCGGAAGAATGCGTGAGCAGCTGACGGATCGTCACCCGGGCTTTGTCCGGTCCCTGAAACTCCGGCAGATACGCGCGCACCGGCGCATCAAGGTCGAGCCTTCCCTCGTCGGCCAGCAACAGGCACGCGGTCGTGAGACCGACGACTTTCGTGAGCGACGCGAGATCGTAGATCGTCGCGGGATCGACGGGCCGGGGGTCGTCGACGCCGTAATGGCCGGCTGCCGCGAGCAGGGCGAGGCGGCCGTGCCGCCCGACCGCGACGACGGCGCCGGGGTAGGCGCTGTCGACCTGCGACGCGATGTAGGACGCGACGGCGGCGAGCCTCGCGCTGTCGAAGCCGAGCGATGCGGCGGGGGCGAGCGGGATCGGCTCAGGCTGAGGCGCCGGCGGACGCGTGTGACAGGCCACGAGTAGTGCGGCGGCGCACCTCATCCTCCATCCCACACTCCGCGCCCGCGCGATGTACCTCACCCCCTCGCTCCCCCTCTCCGCGACGCGGAGAGGGGGATGGGGGGAGCGGTACCGACGTCGCCTCACCGCGCCACTGCCGGCGGCAGCGTCGAATCGGGCAGCACGATCCCCCAACCGAGTGGATACGGCGGCACGCGGATCGGCAGGTGCCCACCGACGGGCGAGAGGCCCAGGATCGCCCGGGCCACCGCGCGCTCCGCGACACGCGCGCCGCTCCAGGCGACGAGATACGTCTTCACGTTGGGCGTCTGGTTCAGGAGATACGGACTCCCGAACGAGACTAACATCGTGGGACGCAGCAAATCGGTCGCCGCAATCATCAGGGCCAACGAATCGGGCAACGCGATGTTGCCGCGCCAGCTGATCGGCTTCACGTTGGCGGCGAACAGCGCCAGCGGATTCCGGTTGATCACCGTGCGCGCCGAATCATAGGAGAGCGTCCCGGACATGGGCCACAGCCGGAAGTACTCGACCGTGTCACCGTGCTGGCGGAGAATCTCCGCGAGCTGCTGGCCCACGGAGCCATTGCCTTCGTCGGCGTACGCGATCAGCGCGAGTCTGGTGCGGGTCGCACGCAACCGCCCCAGCGTGCCCGCCGTGTCGCGCACCAGCGTGAGGGCGCGCACCGCCAGATCCTGGGCGGCGGATTGAAACCGCTTCGCCCCGACGGTTGCCATGATGTCGGCGAGCGGCACGTAGCGCTGGGCGTACAGGCCCAGATGCCGCTTGATCTCGAGCAGGCGCCGCACCGAGGTGTCGAGCCGCTCCAGCGCGATCCGGCCGTTGCAGACGGCGGCCGTCATGGCAGCGAGCGCGGAGTCCGGGTTGGCGGGCATCAGCAGGAGATCCGACCCTGCGAGAAACGCGCGCACCGTCGCCTCGCCGGCCCCGTACTTCGCCACGATCGCCCCCATGGTGAGCGCGTCGGTGACCACGAGGCCGCGGAAATGGAGCGAGTCGCGCAGCAGTCCGGTGAGCACGGCGGCCGAGAGCGTGCCGGGGTCGTCCGTGCCCGTGAGCGCCGGGAAGGCGATGTGGGCGCTCATCACGATGTCGGCCCCGGCGTCGATCCCGACGCGGAACGGCACCAGCTCGAGCGTGTCGAGGCGCGCGTAGTCGGCCGCGATCACCGGCAGGCCGATGTGCGAGTCGGTCTGGGTATCCCCGTGACCCGGAAAATGCTTCAGGGTGGCCAGCATCCCGAAGTCATGCAGGCCGTTCACGTACCCGGCCACGAGCCGTGCCACCGCGCGCGGATCCTCGCCGAAAGAGCGGGTATTGATGATCGGATTCGCCGGATTGTTGTTGAGATCCGCGTCGGGGGCGAAGTTGACGTGGATCCCCACCGCCCGGCCTTCGAGGGCAGCCGCGGCGCCGATCGTGTAGGCGTCCTTCGGGTCATCGGTGGCGCCGGCGGCCATGATCTGGGGAAACGCCGTGGCGCCCACGACCCGCATCCCAGCGCCCCACTCCAGGTCCGCGGAGATCAACAGCGGGAGGCGCGAGCGGCCCTGCAGAGCGTTCAACTTCGCCGCGATGTCGAAGGGCGAGCCGACCGAGATGATGATGCCGCCGACCTCGAGTGAATCGACCCAGCGGGCGGCGACGAGGAACGCTGAGTCGTCGAGCGCGGCGTAGGCGCCGGACAACCACGGCACGATCAGCTGCCCGACCTTCTGGCGCACGCTCAGGGCGGCGAGTAGGCTGTCCACCGAGACCGGCGATGCCGGAGCCGGGGCAGGGCGCTCCCAGCGAGCGGCTGGCCCGGTCGTGGAACAGGCGGCGATCAGCGCGAGGACCAGCAAGCGATGCGAGCGCATACCCTCTGGCTGTTGGGAGTAATCGCGTGTACCGTCCGAGCGCCGACGCCCGCACCGACCCCGGTCCGGCCGGGAATCGAGGTCCTGCTCGACGACTCCACGCACCTCATCCGGGGAAAACGTCTCGCGCTGCTGACGAATCACACCGGCGTCGACCGAGCCCGCCGACGTGACGCGGACAGGTTGATCGCCGGCGGCTACAACCTGACGACTCTGTTTTCGCCCGAGCACGGGTTCCGCGGCCTCGAGGACCGCCCCGGCCTGCCCGACGTGACCGATTCAGCGACCGGCTTACCAATTTACAACGTGTACGGCAGGTCGCGCCCGGCCGCGCGGGCGGCGCTCGATTCGGTCGACGTGCTGCTCGTCGACCTGCAGGATATCGGTGCCCGGTATTACACCTACTTGGCCACGGCCGTCTCGTTGATTCGGGACGCGGCGCGGCGCGGCAAGCGGGTCGTGGTGCTGGACCGGCCCAACCCGATCGGCGGCGATCTGGTGCAGGGGAATGTCCGAAGCACCCTGGACGATCCCGACTCGTCGCTCGTCGGCTTTCTGCCCATTCCCATGCGTCACGGCATGACGCTGGGCGAGTTGATCCGTCTCGCCGTCGACTTGCTCGCGCTGCGCGCGGATCTCTCGATCGTCCCGGCCAGCGGGTGGCGTGGCGCGCTGGCCTATGACGCCACGGGACTGCCCTGGATCAACCCGTCTCCCAACATGCCCAGCCTCGAGAGCGCGTGGCACTATCCCGGGATATGCCTGTTCGAAGGGACGAACCTGTCGGTCGGCCGCGGCACGGGCTTCGCGTTTCAGGTGGTCGGCGCGCCCTGGCTCGATCCCGTGGCGCTGCTCGACCGGCTGCGCGGACAGGCTGGAGACGCACTCGCCGGCGTGGCCGTCACGATCGATTCGTTCACGCCGCGTGCCCCCACGGACGGAAAGTACGACGGGGTACTGGTTCGGGGGCTGCGCTTCCGGGCCACGGACCGAGCTGCATACGACCCGACGCGTCTCGCCGCGGCGGTGCTGGCGGCGCTCGTCGCAGGACATCCGTCGCCGTTCCAGTTCCGTCCCGAGTCGTTCGATCGACTCGCGGGTGGCCCGTCGCTGCGCGCCGCGCTCGAGGCAGGTCGGCCGGCGCGTGACGTCTGGCGCACGTGGGAGGAGCCGCTCGCGCGCTTCCGACAAATGCGTGCCAAGTATTTGGTCTACTGAGAGTTTCACCCCTTCCGAACCTTCCCCCTCCTGTTACTTTCCTCCGGCTATGAATGTGATCCCACAGGCCGTCAAAGACGGCTTCGTGCGTTTGACGGGGCCGGTGGTCCGTGCCCTGATCAAGGGACACATCCGTCCGAACACGATCACGACGCTCGGCGCGCTGGTCGTGGTGGGCTCGGCGGTCGCGTTCGCCACGAGCGCGGTCCAGCTCGGCGGCGCCCTGCTGCTGCTGTCCGGTTTGTTCGACATTCTCGACGGTCAGGTGGCCCGGCTCGGTGGGATGAACACCACCTTCGGCGCATTCTACGACAGCACGCTGGACCGGGTGGGTGAATCGGCGCTGTTCGCCGGGATTGCGCTGCACTTTCTGCGTGGCGGGCTCCCGGCCAACCAGGTGACGCTCGGCGTGATGCTCGCGATCGTGGCGTTGACGGCGTCGCTGCTCGTGTCGTATGCCCGGGCGCGGGCCGAGGGGTTGGGACTCGAGTGCAAGGTCGGCATCGCCGCGCGCGCCGAGCGCCTGCTCGTGCTGGGCGCCCCCACGCTGCTGTTCGGGGCCGGACGGGACGGGCAGTTGCTCCTGTGGATCGTCGCCTTCCTCGCCCTCGTCACCGTCATCACCGTCATCCAGCGCGTCGTACACGTTGCCCGGACCGTGTCCACGACGTCCGGGAAGCCCACAGCGCGGCGTCGGACCACGCTGCCCGGGCACGCGCCACTCCGGAAAGGAACCTGATCGTGCCGTCATCGGACGCTCGCCGGGAGATCGCGCCCGCGAACGGCACGCTGGGCGTCCTGCTCGTCGGGCTGGGCGCGGTCTCGACCACGTTTATCGCTGGCGTCGAGAACGTCCGTCGCGGCCGCGGGGCGCCGGTCGGCTCGTTGTCGCAGATGGCGACGATCCGGCTCGGCAAACGCACCGATCGCCGCGCGCCGCGGATCAAGGAATTCGTACCGCTCGCGAGTCTCGAGGACCTGGTGTTCATGGCCTGGGATCCGATTCCGGACGATGCCTACACCGCCGCGAGCAAGGCGGGCGTGCTGGAGCGCGACCACCTCGAGCCGATCGCGGGTTTCCTGAAGGGGGTCAAGCCGCTGCCGGCCGTCTTCGACCAGAATTACGTGAAGCGGTTGCAGGGCACCAACGTCAAACGGGGCAAGACCAAGCGCGAACTGGCCGAGCAGCTGCGCGAGGACATGCGGCGTTTCAAGCAGGCGCAGGGCTGCGATCGCCTGGTGCTCGTCTGGTGTGCCTCCACCGAGGTGTTCATCACGCCGGGACCCGCGCATCAGACCCTCGCGGCATTCGAGCAGGCGATGGAGCAGAACGATCCGGCGATCGCGCCCTCGATGCTCTACGCGTGGGCCGCCCTCATGGAGAACGTCCCGTTCGCCAACGGCGCACCCAACCTTTGCCTGGACTTCCCCGCGCTGACGAAGCTGGCCGAAGATCGGAAGGTTCCGATCGGCGGCAAGGACTTCAAGACCGGGCAGACAATGATGAAGACGGTGCTCGCGCCGATGTTCAAGGCGCGGATGCTGGGCCTCGCCGGCTGGTACTCGACGAACATCCTCGGCAATCGGGACGGCGAGGTGCTCGACGACCCGGAGTCGTTCAAGACCAAGGAGGAGTCGAAGCTCGGAGTCCTGGAGTACATCCTCCAGCCCGACATGTACCCCGAGTTGTACGGCAACGTGTTCCACAAGGTGCGAATCAACTACTATCCCCCCCGCGGCGACAACAAAGAGGGATGGGACAACATCGACATCTTCGGGTGGCTCGGCTACCCGATGCAGATCAAGGTCGATTTCCTGTGCCGCGATTCGATCCTCGCGGCCCCGATCGTCCTCGATCTGGCGCTGTTCTTCGACCTGGCGCAGCGCGCCGGTCTCTGCGGGATCCAGGAGTGGCTCTCGTTCTACTTCAAGAGCCCGCAGAGTGCTCCCGGATTGTACCCGGAGCACGATCTGTTCATCCAGCAGACGAAGCTCAAGAACACGCTGCGATGGTTGATGGGCGAAGCGCAGATCACCCACCTGGGCGTCGAATACTACGAGTACGGGGAGAAGTGAGCGCCGTCGCGGCGCGCCCGCCGTTCCTTCCATGACTTCAGGAGATCCGGTCCGATGACGCAGCGGTTCGAATCCCTCGTTCGCCGCGCGGCGCCGTGGCTCGCCGCGCTGGCTCTGGCTGTCTTCCTCGGGCTCGCGACGACGAGCGGAGCGGCTGCGCAGCAGCCGGTCGCCCCGGACACGCCGGCCGCTGCTCCACACCATGGGGGTGGCGAGGCCTCGCTGGTGCTGCCGGACCTGCGCCAGGCCACGTTCCTCGGCGGCATCGACGGGCACCAGTTGCTCGTCTGGGGCCTGATCGTGTGCGCCCTCGGCCTGCTCTTCGGGCTCGTCATTTACACGCAGCTGAAAAACCTCCCCGTGCATCAGTCGATGCGCGAGATCTCGGAGCTCATTTACGAGACGTGCAAGACCTACCTCGTCACGCAGGGGAAGTTTCTCCTCGTGCTCTGGGTGTTCATCGGGACGATCACCGCGGTGTACTTCGGCGGCCTGGCCAGCACGGTCGACGCGACCGGCGCGGCGGTCCGCGGCTTCCCGGCGAGCAAGGTGGCGATCATCCTGCTCTTCAGTTTGATCGGCATTGCGGGGAGCTATGGCGTGGCTTGGTTCGGGATTCGGGTGAATACGTTTGCGAACTCGCGCACCGCGTTCGCCAGCCTGACGGGCAAGCCGTATCCGTGTCACCAGATCCCGACCAAGGCCGGGATGAGCATCGGGATGCTGCTCGTGTCGGTCGAGCTGATCATGATGCTCGTCATCCTGCTGTTCATTCCGGGTGACTACGCGGGGCCCTGCTTCATCGGGTTTGCGATCGGCGAATCGCTGGGCGCCGCGGCGCTGCGCGTGGCCGGCGGCATCTTCACCAAGATCGCGGACATCGGCTCCGACCTGATGAAGATCGTCTTCAAGATCAAGGAGGATGACGCCCGCAACCCCGGGGTGATCGCCGACTGCACCGGCGACAACGCCGGAGACTCCGTGGGACCGAGCGCCGACGGGTTCGAAACCTACGGCGTGACCGGGGTGGCGCTCATCACGTTCATCCTCCTCGCGGTGCACGATCCGCTGGTGCAGGTGCAGCTGCTCGTGTGGATCTTCGTGATGCGCATCATCATGATCGTCACGTCGGGGCTGTCGTACTACATCAACGCGGCGTTGACCCGGGCGAAGTACGCCAACGCGCCGAAGATGGACTTCGAGGCGCCGCTCACCACGCTGGTGTGGCTCACGTCCATCGTCTCGATCGCGCTGACCTACGTCGTGTCCTGGCTGCTGATCCCCACCCTGGGCGGCGACCCGTCGTTGTGGTGGAAGCTGTCCACCGTCATCACCTGCGGCACGCTCGCCGGCGCGCTCATCCCGGAGCTCGTCAAGGTGTTCACGTCGATGAACTCGGGCCACGTGAAGGAAGTCGTGACGTCGTCGCAACAAGGCGGCGCGTCGCTCAACATTCTCTCCGGGTTCGTGGCCGGGAATTTCAGCGCCTACTGGCTGGGCATGGCGATGCTGGTGCTCATGGGCATCGCCTACGGCGTCAGTACCATGGGTCTCGTCAGCCTGATGATGGCCCCCGCGGTTTTCGCCTTCGGGCTGGTCGCGTTCGGGTTCCTCGGGATGGGCCCGGTCACCATCGCCGTGGACTCCTACGGCCCGGTGACGGACAATGCCCAGTCCGTGTACGAGCTGTCGGTGATCGAGCAGATCCCGGGCGTGAAGGCGGAGATCAAGAAGGACTTCGGCTTTGACGTGGACTTCGAGCGGGCTAAGGAGAACCTCGAGGAGAACGACGGAGCGGGAAACACCTTCAAGGCGACCGCGAAACCCGTACTGATCGGCACGGCGGTGGTGGGGGCGACCACGATGATTTTTTCGATCATCGTGGCGCTCACGCAGGGGCTCCAGCCCGATCTCCTGGCCTTCCTGTCGATTCTGCACCCGCCGTTTCTGTTGGGGCTGATCACGGGGGGCGCGGTAATCTATTGGTTCACCGGCGCCTCGACGCAGGCGGTCACGACCGGCGCCTATCGCGCAGTGGAGTTCATCAAGGCAAACATCAAGCTCGAGGGCAGCACCAAGGCATCGGTCGCCGACTCGAAAAAAGTGGTGGAAATCTGTACGCTGTATGCGCAGCGGGGGATGTTCAACATCTTCCTGACGGTGTTCTTCGCCACCCTCGCCTTCGCGTTCGTCGAGCCGTATTTCTTCATCGGGTACCTGCTTTCGATCGCGCTGTTCGGGTTATTCCAGGCGATCTTCATGGCGAACGCGGGCGGCGCCTGGGACAACGCGAAGAAAGTCGTCGAGACGGTCCTGAAACAAAAGGGCACCGCGCTGCACGACGCCACGGTGGTCGGCGATACGGTGGGCGACCCGTTCAAGGATACCTCGTCGGTCGCGATGAACCCGATCATCAAATTCACGACGTTGTTCGGGTTGCTCGCCGTGGAGCTGGCGGTGTCGCTCACCACCGAGCGCGGCGTCGGGCTGACCCGCGCGTTTGCCGCGGTATTCCTCGCGATCTCGATCGTGTTCGTGTGGCGCTCGTTCTATCGGATGCGGATCGAGGTTCAGTAGAGCGAGCGGCATGACCGCGGCGCAGCTCGCCGTCACCGTCCTCGGCGTCGGTGCAATCGCCGGGGAGCTGTGGTACTTCCTGTTCTCGAGGCGGCCCGGGGCGGCCGCCCAGCGGTCGCGGGGCGTGCAGGAGATCGCCATCACCGTCAAAGGCGGGTATACCCCGGACACCATTCTGGTGCAGGCCGGCAAGCCGGTGCGCCTGCTGTTTTATCGCGACGAGACCGCCGACTGCTCCGAGCGTGTGGTGTTCGAGCAATTCGGCGTCGACCGGATGCTGCCGGCCTTCCAGACCACCGCCATTGAGTTCACGCCGCGCGAGCCGGGCGAATACCCGTTTCGTTGCGGGATGTCCATGCTGAAAGGACTGCTGGTGGTCGAGCCCGCCGGCGCCGATCAGCGCGTGGCTGCGTCGCCACACCAATCCCATGGCTAGACAACGCATCATCCTGCCGATCGAGGGGATGAGCTGCGCGTCGTGCGCGGCGACGGTGCAGGAGGCGCTCGGCCGGGCCCGTGGCGTCGCCAGCGCGACGGTGAACTACGCCACCGCGAAGGCCGCCGTCGACTACGACAACGCCGAGATCGGCGTGGCACAGCTCGTGAAATCCGTGCGCGACGCCGGGTACCAATGCGGGCAGGCGAGCGTCACGTTCGGCGTAGCCGACCTGCACTACGCCCCGAGCGTCGTGGGACTCGAGCGCGAGCTGTCGGCGGTGAACGGCGTCATCCGCGCTGCCGCCAACCAGGCGACGGAGTCCGTCACCGTGACGTACGTGCCGGGGGTCGCCACCGCTGAGCTGCTCGAAGCGGCGGTACGCGCGGCAGGCTTTCGGGTCGCCGACCCAATCGCCGCCGAGGACCCCGTGGAGCGCGAGGCCCTGGCGCGCCAGCGCGAAGTGCGAGCGCTCACCCGCAAATTCGCCCTGGCGGCGGTGGTGGCGGTGGTCACGATGCTCGGCTCGATGCTCCTGATGGCGGAGCGCGCCGGGGACGCCTCCGCGTCCTTCAAGCACGTCGATCTCCTCGGCCGGCTGCTCATGCCGATCGCCATGCGACTGCGCGACGCCGCTCAGATGGACATCGGCGGCGCCTCGCTCACGCTGCTGCTCGGCGCCCTCACCGTGCCCGTGCTGGTCTGGTCCGGTGGGCAGTTCTTTCGCGGGGCCTGGAGTGGATTCCTGCACCGGACCGCCGACATGAACACGCTGATTGCGGTGGGGACCGGAGCGGCGTTTCTCTATTCGACGGTCGCGACGATCGCGCCGGGGCTGTTCCACCGCGCGGGACTTCCGGCTGACGTCTACTACGAGGCCGTCGCGGCGATCATCGCACTGGTCCTCCTCGGTCGCCTGCTCGAGGCGCGCGCCAAGGGACGCACGTCGGCGGCGATCCGGCGGCTCGCCGCGTTGACGCCCGGCGTCGCCCACGTGCTGCGCGGCGACACGACCCAGGACATCCCGGTCGCCGCGGTCGAAGTGCGCGACCTCGTCGTCGTGAAGCCCGGTGAGCGCGTGCCCGCCGACGGCAACGTCACCGAGGGCACGTCGGCGGTGGACGAATCGATGCTCACGGGCGAGCCGATGCCCGTCGTGAAGCGGCCCGGTGACGAAGTGATCGGCGGCACCCTGAATACCACCGGCAGTTTCACCTTCCGGGCCGGGCGGGTTGGGAAAGATACGGCGTTGGGACAGATCATCCGCATGGTCGAGGACGCGCAGGGGTCCAAGGCGCCGATTCAGAGCCTCGCGGACCGGGTGGCGGGCGTGTTCGTGCCGGTCGTGATCGCCATCGCGATCGCCGCGTTTGTGGTGTGGTTCGACGTGGGGCCGGCGCCGGCCTTCCTGTACGCGACCATCGCGTTGGTGACGGTCCTGATCATCGCGTGCCCGTGCGCGCTCGGGCTCGCCACGCCGACCGCGATCCTCGTGGGCACCGGTCGCGCCGCCGAGCAGGGGATTTTGATCCGGGGTGGGGAGGCGCTCGAGCGCCTGTCGAAGGTGACCACCGTGCTGCTCGACAAGACCGGCACGATCACCGAGGGCCGACCGGCGATCACCCACATCGTTACCGCCCGGAAGCCGGACGGCACGCCGGTGGCCGCCGCCGAAGTGCTGCGCTGGGCGGCATCAGTCGAACAGCGCTCCGAACACCCGCTCGCCCAGGCGATCATCAAGGCGGCGCATGACCGGACGGTGTTGTTGCTCCCCGTGGACAAGTTCGCGGCGATGGAGGGTCGGGGCGTGCGCGGCACCGTGGACCGCCGCATCGTGGAGGTGATCTCGGCGCGTCACGCGCGCGAGCGCAGCCTCGAGCTGGGCAGCCTGGCGCAGGACGCCGATCGCCTCTCGGCGCAGGGGCGCTCGCCGGTCATCGTGGTGGTGAATAACACCGTCCACGCCGTCATCGCGATCAGCGACCCGATCAAGCCGACCGCGAAGGAGGCGGTTGCTCGACTCAAGGCGCTGGGCCTCACCGTGCAGATGGTCTCGGGCGACTCGCAGCGCGCCGCCGAGGCCGTCGCGAAGGAGGTCGGCATCGACGCGGTGATCGCGGAAGTGCTCCCCTCGCAGAAGGCCGACATCGTGAAGAAGGCGCAGCGGGGCGGCGCCGTGGTCGCGATGGTCGGTGACGGGATCAACGACGCACCGGCGCTCGCGCAGGCCGACGTCGGCATCGCGATCGGCACCGGCACCGACGTCGCCATGGAGGCCTCGGACGTGACCCTCATCCGGGGCGACCTGCGCGGCGTGCCGGACGCGGTCACGCTGTCGCGCCGCACCATGACCACCATTCGTCAGAACCTGTTCTGGGCGTTTGTCTACAATCTGCTGGGGATCCCCATCGCGGCCGGTCTGTTGTATCCTGTCACCGGCGTCCTGCTCTCACCGGTGATCGCGAGTGCGGCGATGGCGTGGTCCAGTCTCAGCGTGGTGCTGAACAGCCTGCGGCTGCGGCGCTGGGCGCCTGCGTGGGCAACCTGACACCCGGATCGAGGAGCAGCCATGAAATACTTCCATCGGACGAGCCTCTCTCCCGATAAGGTGCTCGAAGCGGCCAAACGCTACTTCGGCGTGCGGCTGGCGCCCTCCGAGGAGGCGCCACGGCGTCTGAGCTATAGCGGCGGCCTCGGCCGGATCACGGTGTCGGTGCGCGCGGAGGGCGGGCATTACACCCTCGTCGAGGTGCAGACCGATCAGATGGGGGAGTCGGAGCTGGATCGCCACGCCAAGCGGTTTCTCGCGGAAGTACACCAGCTGGTGGAGCCGGCGCACGAGGTACGCGGGGCGTACTAAGAGTCGTCAGTCATCAGTACTCAGTGCTCAGTTGACCGACAACTCACCCCGCCAGTTTCGCCCCATATCCCGCCTTTTCCACTGCGGCCATGAGCTGCTGCGTGGTGACCGAGTCGTCGTTGAAATCGATCTCGGCTTCGCCATCCTGCAGATCCACCACCGCCGAATAGACGCCGACGATTCCCTTCAGCGCCTGCTCGACCTTCATCTGGCAGTGGCCGCAGGTCATTCCTGTGACGTGCAGTTTGGCGTTGGCCATGTGGTCTCCTCTATCTCCGCGCTGCCCCGCGGTTTGCCTGCTTGCCTCTCGCTCCCCCCGCGACCAGCTTTCCCGCCCACTATAATTTAGCGGAATGCCGCCCCACTCCGTACCCGATACCCGATCCGAGACCCCGGCCATCCCGGCGGCGCTTGAGCGGCCTCAGCTGCTCGAGATGTACCGCTATATGCGGCTGACCCGGACCCTCGAGGAGCGGCTGGTGGCCCTCTACCGCCAGAGCAAAGTGATCGGGGGGTTGTTTCGATCGTTGGGTCAGGAGGGGGAGTCCGTGGCTTCGGCGTACGCACTCGAGCGCGGCCGCCACCGGGACATTCTCTCGCCCTTGATCCGGAACCTCGGCTCGATGCTCGTGATGGGCGCGAAGCCGATCGAAATCCTGCGCCAGTATATGGCGAAAGCGGAGAGCCCCACCCAGGGTCGGGAGCTCAACGTCCATTTCAACGATCTCGAGAAGGGATATCTCGGCCAGATCTCCCATTTGGGTGACATGGTGCCGGTGATGGCGGGGATCACCCTCACGTTCAAGCTGCGCGGCGAGTCGCGCGTGGGGCTCGTCTATGTCGGCGACGGGGCGACCTCGACCGGCACGTTTCACGAGGGATTGAATCTGGCGGCGGTGCAGCGCTGCCCGCTCGTCGTCATCGGGGAGTACAATCACTGGGCCTACACCACGCCGCCCGAGAAGCAGTACGCCGTGAAGGATCTCGCCGACAAGGCAAAAGGGTACGGGATCCACGCGGTGACGGTGGACGGCAATGACGTGCTCGCCGTGTATGCGGCGGCCAAGCATGCCATCGAGCGCGCGCGCCGCGGCAAGGGCGTGCACTTCGTGGAGGTGAAGACGTACCGCCGCAAGGGACACGCCGAGCACGACGATCAATCGTACCAGCCTCCCGAAGAGCTGGAATGGTGGGCGAAACAGAACGACCCCCTCGACCGGTATGCGAAGCAGCTGCTCGAGCACGGCTGGGCCGAGGAGCCGGAGCTCGCCGACCTCGACCGCGCCGTGAAAGATGAAGTGGACCAGGCAGCCGACGCTTGCGTCAACGATCCGCTGCCCGCGCCGCAGACGGCCCTCCCCGGCGTGTATGCCCATCCCGCGGTCGCCGAGCGGCTCTGGTATCGGATGCTGTAGATGCCTGAAATCACCTACCTCGAAGCGCTGCGCCAGGGGCTCTGGGAGGAAATGGAGCGCGACGAGCGTGTCTTCATGCTCGGCGAGGACATCGGTGCCTACGGCGGGGCATTCAAGGTCACCGACGGCTTCCAACAGAAATTCGGCGAGGCTCGCGTGATCGATACGCCGATTTCGGAAGCCGCCATCGTGGGGGCCGCCGCCGGCGCGGCGCACATGGGGATGCGGCCGGTGGCCGAGATGCAATTCATCGACTTCATCTCGTGTGCCTACGACATGCTCACGAACTACGTCGCCACCGCGCGCTACCGCGCCGGGCTCGCGACGCCGATCGTGGTGCGCGGCCCCTGCGGCGGCTACGTGCGCGGCGGGCCGTTCCACTCGCAGAATCCCGAAGCGGCGTTTTTGCACACGCCGGGCCTCAAGATCGTCTATCCGGCGACGGCGCGCGACGCGAAGGGGCTGATCAAGGCGTCCATCCGCGATGACGACCCGGTGATCTACCTCGAGCACAAGTGGCTGTACCGGCGCATCAAGGAACAGCT
>JBOHST010000056.1:0-9755 GCA_050733375.1 Gemmatimonadales bacterium | reverse complement strand
GCGGCGAACTGCGCGGACATCCTCGGGCTGTTCGGCGGCAACGACATCGTGGTGGCCGACAACCTGCTCAACGACCCGATCCCCTGGCTGCAGGGTAAGCCGGAGGTGCATTGGGACGAGACCAACGACGAATTCATCGACGGCTTCGTGCTGGCGCTGAACGTCTTCACCGCACAGCACTACAACGAGGGCTCGACGAACGCCGAGCCGTGCGGCGCCAACAACGCTGGGCGCGGCTGCCTGTTCCTGACGGGCGGCGTGATCCAGAAACAGCGCGGCGCCGTAGGTTTCACGAGCGGTCAGGGCTACGTCAAACGCTACTCCTACGACCAGTGCGGCTTCACCAACCCGCCGCCGTACTTTCCGACCACCGGGCACTTCGTTCGCGGGCACTATTTCGAGGTGGATCCGACCGGGTTCGACGTCGCCACGTACTGGAATCAGTTGACCCCGCACTGAGCTTCGCGCGGTTACTGAATGAGCCCCGCGCCACCGTCGGGTGGCGCGGGGTTTTTGCGTCATGCGGGAAAATGCCCCTGGCGGCGTGATCCGGCTCTATGTCACCGGGGAGCACCACTGCTATGCTCGGCCCCATGGGCGCGGCGCGGGGGTTCACGGTGGTCGAGGTGCTCGTCGCCCTCATCGTGTTCGCGGTGGGGATCCTGGGGCTCGCCGCCGAAACGGCGTCGCTCACCCGCGCGCTCGCCCGGTCGCGACGCGCGGCGATCGTTTCGGCCGCCGCCGCGACGCGGCTCGAACGACTCCGGGTCGTCGCCTGCGACGCACCGGCAGACGGCACGGAACCGGTGTCGCGCAACCGCACTCAGTTGGCGCGACTCGAATGGACCTGGGGAGCCGGCGTCGATTCCACCGCGCGCGTCCGGCTCGTGACGGTCCCGTCCGGTCCCACGGCTCACCCGCTGGTCCGTCCCGACACGCTGACGGCGACGTTCTCATGTCGCCGCTGACGCGCGACGGCTTCACCGTCTCGGAGCTGATCGTCGCCCTCGCGTTGCTCGGTGTCGTCTCCGCTGGCGCGCTGGGCCTGCTCCGCCGCACGCGTGATGCGTATCGGACCGAATCGCAGGGGATCGACGTGCAGCAGAACCTCCGCATCGCGGCGGCGTTCCTGCCGGCCGAGCTGCGGGAGCTGAACGCCGCGGAGGGCGATCTGGTGGCCATGTCCGACACCGCCATCACCATCCGGGCGCCGCGCCAACTCGCGGTGGCGTGCCGGGCGCCGGAGACCGCCGCATCGGGTACGCTGACCCTGCGCGATGCCCCGTTCTATCGGCTGCGCGACTTCAACCCCGCCATCGATTCGCTATGGGTGTACTCGGAGGCCGTCGATGGATCCGATGACGGCAGCTGGATGCTGGGCCCAATCACTTCTCTCGCCCCCGACACGTGCCCCGATCGGCGTCCGGGCCGGCGCGTGACGACTGCGCTCCGCCCGGCCGGGCAGGTCGCACCTGGAAGGGTGGTTCCGGCTGGCGCTCCGGTGCTCGGGTTCGAGACGCTGACGTACCGCCTGTACCGCTCGACGGAGGACCGGCGCTGGTACGTCGGGATGAAAACCGCCACCGATCTCCAGCCGCTGCTGGGTCCGGTGACGAGCGACGGCCTCTCATTCGCCTATTTCGATTCCAGCGGCGCGGTCACGAATGAGCCGATCCGCGTCACCATGATCGAAGTCCGCGTCCGGGCCCGGAGCGTCCAGCCGGTTCGTCAGGCTGACGGAACGCTACAGCACCAGGTCGACAGCGTCGTGCTGCTCGTCGCGCTGCGCAACAATCGTCGGTTCTAGCATGCACGCCTTGCAGCCCGCGCTCACGCCGCCTCGCGATGGGCTGCGCGGAGACCGGTGCGGCATGGCGCTGGCGCTCACGCTCTGGGTGCTGGTGATCGGCGCCGCCGTTCTGACGGTGGCCGTGTTCATCGGATTCCAGGAACAGCGGGCGGCCACCGTGGGTCGACGTCTGCACCGCGCCCTGACGCGCGCCGAGTCGGGGCTCGCCGGCGCGTTGTCGGGTTGGACGCCCGGCGTCCTGAGCCGGCGTCTTCCACAACCGTTCGATTCGGTGGTCATCCGCGGGGCGGGGGCGACCGCGGACGACGACTGGGTGGGCGCGATTCATCGGTTGGGCCGGGGCCTGTTTCTCGTCGAGGTCACCGCCGCTGATGCCCCCAGCGCGGGCGCCCAGATCATGGCAACCCGGGCCCGACTGGGGTGGCTGGTCCGCGCTCGCCCCTTGAAAGTGGCGGCGTCAGCCGCCCTTTCCATCGGTGAATCAGCGATCGTAGGCACCGGATCGACGCTCGACGGACGTGACCAGCCACCTGCCGACCGATCAGACTGCCCGCCTCCCGACAGCGCGATACCTGGTCTCGCGGCAGGCCTGGTCACGACGACCGGCTCTCCCCTGATTGAGGGTTCACCACCGACGGTGACTCGCCAGGGTGGCGACACCGGGCTCGCGGTCGAGGACCAACGTGCATTCGATCAGCTCGCCTCACAGGCTACCATCAGCCTACCAGGAGGAGCCTGGGCGACGGGACCAGTGGTGGACGGCACCGATTGCGATGTCGCATCCCCCTACAATTGGGGCGACCCATCGAGCCAGGACGGACCGTGTAGCCGCTACCTGCCGATCGTTCACGTGCAGGGTGACCTGACTCTGACTGCCGGCAAAGGGCAGGGTATCCTGTTGGTGGACGGCAACTTGGCCATCGGTGGAGGGTATCGCTTCCACGGCCTCGTCTTGGTGGGCGGTATACTGGAGGTCGAAAGCGCTCTCGCCGGAGTAACGGTCTGGGGCGCTGTCGCCGCTGCCAGGACCGGCAGCGAGACTCGTCCCCTGACCGGAATTACTGTGATCTACTCCAAGTGTATGATGTTACAAGCGTTACAATCGTCCGGGACGCTGGTTCCGCTCAATTCCCGCGCGTGGAAACAGCACTTCTAAGTGACCTAACTCTATCTCTCCAAAATAGTTGTTCGATTGGCCTCAAGTAGCTTCGAGGCTTGACAGGATAAGGGCAGGGCTTTACTGTATTTTGCCCTTGTCCCGTCATGTCCTTCACGCTTGGGGAGTCATGGCCCTCCTAGGGTTTCTCGGCGGCAAAAAGACCTCTGTTGGCCTGGATATCGGTTCCGGCATCGTCAAGCTGGTGGTCGTGGACCATCGCGGCGCCGAGCCGGAGCTGATCCGAGTGGCCACGACGGAGGTAGCGGCGGATGCCATCGTCGAGGGCGAGATCATGGATCCCGGGATCGTGGCCGAGGCGATTCGGGGCCTGTTCTCGACGGCCGGGGTCAAACCCAAAGGGGTCGTGACGGCGGTTGGGGGCCGAGACGTGATCGTCAAGAAGATCCAGATGGACCGGATGCGCGAAGCCGAGGCGCGGGACGTCATCCGCTGGGAAGCCGAGCAGCATGTGCCGTTCGACATGGCCAACGTGGAGCTCGATTTCCAGATCCTCGACCCCGAGGCCGAAGGGCTGCAGATGAACGTGCTCCTCGTAGCGGCCAAGCGCGAGCTGGTCGAAGGACGGGTGAGCCTGTTGCGCGAAGCGGGCCTCGAGCCGTCCATCATTGACGTGGACGCGTTCGCGATCCACAACGCGTTCGAGCTCAACTACCCCGAGGCCATGCAGGGGGTGGTGGGGCTGGTCAACATCGGCCACGAAGTGACCAACGTGAACATCCTCGACGACGGCGTGCCGGTGCTGACGCGCGATTTGTCGGTGGGCACCCGGCGATTCCGCGAAGACCTGCAGCGCGAAAAGGGGCTGTCGGCCGAGGACTCGGAGCGGGTGGTCACCGGCACGGCGCAGAGCGCCGATCTCTCGGGGTACGTCGAAGCGCGTGGGGAAGAGGTCGCGGTGGGGGTGGAACGGGCGGCGGCGTTCCTGGCGACGGCGTCGCGTTCGGCGGGCGGACTGTCGCGGGTGTTCACGAGCGGCGGTGGCTCGCGGATCCCGGGTCTGAATGACGCGTTGGCCCAGCGGCTCAAGGTGCCGGTGGAGCTCGCCAACCCGGTGCAACGGCTGAAGGTCCGGGACACCGTCTACGAATCGGTGTCGCTGGACGAAGTGGCGCCGCTCTTGATGTTGTCGGTGGGTTTGGCGCTGAGGCGTGCCGCATGATCGAGATCAATCTTCTCCCAGGACAGAAGCGCAAGGCGCCGGGGGGAGGCCGGCTGCGGGCGCCCGACTTCCGGGCGCTCCTCGCCAACGTCAAGGACCCTTGGCTCCTCGCGGCGATCGCGGTGGCCGTGATCGCGATTGGCGGGAACGGGGCGTTGTATCTGGTGAACACCGCGCGCCTCAACCGGCTCCAAGGGATCCTGACCGGGGTGCAGGCGGAAAAGCGGCGCTGGGATGCCGTGGTGAAGCAGAAGCGGCAGAACGAGCTGGTGCGCGATTCGCTGGCGGCCGAGATGACGATCATCCGCGGCATCGACGCGGACCGCTACGTCTGGCCCCACCTCCTGGACGAGATCACGAAGGCGCTGCCGGAGTACACCTGGGTGACGATCGTGCAATTCGTCGGGGTGGCCGCGCCACCGGGTGGGGCTCCCGCGGCCACCCCGGCACCAGCGGCGACGCCCGGTTCGACCGAGATCCGCGTGTCGATTGACGGGCGAACGGTGGACATCCAGGCGTTCACCACATTCATGCGCCAACTGTCGGCCTCGCCGTGGCTCGCCGAGGTGGCGTCGACGCGCGCGACGACGGTGATCGAGCAGGACCGGCCGGTCACCGAATTCTCGATCACGGCGCGATACCGCCAGGCGGATTCGATCTACATCCGCACCGTCCCGCTGGTCGAGTCGGTGAGGTAGCCCATGGCATTCGGACTCCCCACGGATCAGCGCAGCCAGATCATGCTGCTGATCATCGTCGCCTCCCTCGCGGGCGGATACTTCGCCTGGGACAAGGTGCAGAGTCCTCGGCGGGCGGAAGTCGTATCCACGGCGCGACTGATCGACAGCCTCAATACGATCATCACCAAGGCGAAGGCCGACCTCGCCAGCGGGAGTGTCGAGAGCATGCGTCGAGCGGTGGAGCGCTACCGCGCCGCCCTCGGCCTGATGCGTCGCCTGGTCCCGGAGCAGAACGAAGTCCCGACCCTGCTCGACAACATCTCCAACCGCGCCAAGTTCCGCGGCGTCCAGCTCGGCAGCTTTCAGCCGCTGAGCCCCGAGCCGGGGCCGCCGCTGGTGCTGACCCACCGCGATCCCGTCGATTCGGCCAAGGCGACGCAGCCGCCGCAGCCGGCCTTCGACATCTATCGGTATCGGTTCCAGGTGTATGGACATTACGACCAGGTCGGGGAGTTCCTGGCCGACGTCGCCAGCCTGTCCCGTATCATGGTCCCGCAGGATCTCGTCTTGCGGCCGGCGAGCCAACAGACCCAGAAGCTCGTCGGCGACACGCTGGGAGCACTGCTGGAGGCGAGCTTCGATTTGCGGACCTACGTGAAGCGACTGCCGGCGAGTCCGGCGGCCGCAGGGGGGGCGGGGAATGCGCGCCAGTAGGCTCGTGTCGGCCGGTGTGCTGTTGGTGATGGCTCCGCTCGCCGGCCAGGCGCCCCCGGACAGCGCGCCGGCGGCGCGCGTGGACACCGCCCCGCTGACGCTGCTGCGGGAAGCCTTCTCCTACCAGGGTGGCGGACGGGATCCGTTCCTCTCGTTGCTCCGGTCGGGCGACGTGCGTCCCATGATCACCGATCTCAAGCTCGTCGCCGTCGTGTACGACGAGCGCTTTTCCACGCGGAGTGTCGTCGTGCTGCGCGACATCACGACGGGCAGGCGGTATCGCGCCAAGATGGGTGACGTCATCGGCCGCCTCCGGGTCACCCAGATCCGCCCACGCGAGGTTGTGTTCACCGTGCAAGAATTCGGCTTGGAGCGACAACAGACGTTGTCGCTCGCCAAGCAGGAGGAGACGCCATGAAGCGCAGCATCGTTCTGACCGCGTGCCTCGCCCTCGCGGTCGCCCCATGGCTCAGTGCCGGCCCGGGGCGGGACGGCGAAGTCCGCGCGGTGAGCGTGGCGCCGGCGGCGGGCAAAGTGGAAATCGTGATCGACCTGCGGGGGGCGGTGGAGGTGCAGGACTTCACCCTCGGCAGTCCGGCCCGACTGGTGGTCGACCTCCTCGGCGCGCGACTCGGCGCACCCTTGACCCTGTACGACGGCGTGAACCGCGGCGGTGTGAAGAACGTGCGGTACGGGCAGTTCCGGCCCACCATCGTGCGCGTGGTGATCGACCTCGATGTCCTCAAGGACTACCAGATCCAGCGCACCGACGATCAGATCCGCATTCAGATCGGGACCGAGCGCACGGCATTCCGCGCCTGGTCGAGCCAGATCGCGGCGAACGCCCCGGCGCCGGCCGCTGCGGCGCCCTACGCTCCCCCGGTCACGGGTGAACCGGCGGCGGCGCGGGTCACGACGCCGTCCGTCGGCGGCACACACAGCATCGACGATTACCTCACGATGCACCGCGCCGAAGCGCTGCGATCCCAAGCGCCGCGCATCACGGTCCAATGGGACGACGCCGACATCAATGACGTGGTGGCGGGTTTCGCCGCGTTCAGCGGGCGTACCATCGTCGTGAGCAAGGGGATTACGGGAAAGATCACCGCGGAGGTCAAGAACCAGCCGTGGGACCTGGCGTTCAATGCGGTGCTCGAGTCGCAGGGCCTGACCGCCCAGCTGCTGCCGGGTGGGATCATCAACGTGGTGGACAAGAAGGACCTCGCGCGCGCCGACTCCACCGTGCCGGTCGAGACGCGGATCGTGCGGGTGAACTACGCCCAGGCGAGCTCGCTCGTCCCGGCCATCGCGTCGATCGTCAGCAAAACCCGGGGCTCGGTGGTGGCGGACACAACGAATAACGCGCTCGTCATCACCGACGTGCAATCCCGCATCCAGGACATCGCGGATTTCGTGCGCGCCCTCGACATCCGCACACCGCAGGTGGCGATCCAGGCGAAGATCATCCTGGTGGACCGCACCGACGTCGAGGAGCTGGGCGTGCAGTACGATCTCGGCTCGGCGACGCAGTTCTTCAACAGGCTGGTGCAGCGGCCTGATCCGTCGACCGCCGTGGCGGTGGACACGGATTTGGACGGCGTCCCCGACGCCCTGGTGCCGGCGGAGTCCTTCGATCCCACGGTGACGATCGTGGACCTCGGGGGCAACTCGCTCTCCGCCTTGGGCAACGCCGACCAGGCGGTGGTGAATCCGGCCCTCAGACTGATTTTCTCGACGGCCCTCGGCAACTTCACCCTCACCTCGTTCCTGCAGGCGCTGCAGCGCGTCGAGCTGGCCGACGTGCAATCGGAACCGTCGGTGACCGTGCTGGACAACCGACCCGCCGAAGTGCTGGTGGGAGACCGGGTGCCGATCCGCATCGTGGACGTCTCCTCCCAAGCCACCGGCGCCCCGGGGTCGCAGGTTCCGCGCGCCACCGTGCGGTTCGAGCCGACCGGCATCAACCTCAGGGTGACGCCACACGTGACGTCCAACCGGCAGGTCCTGATGCAGGTGCACGCCGAGCGGTCCAACATCCGTCCGGCGTCGGTGGACATCGGCTTCACGTTCCAGACGCAACAGGTCGAGTCGCAGGTCCTGGTGAACGACGGGGAAACGATCGTCGTCGGCGGGCTCACCGAGACGAGCCTCACGGTCACCAAGTCCGGCATCCCGTTCCTGGTGGACCTGCCGATCGTGGGCCGCCTGTTCGGGTTCACCTCGCAGACCGAGCAGCGGCGCGATCTGATCATTCTGATCACCCCGCACATCGTGGACGATCTCGCCACGCCGAGTGCCAGTAACTAGGATGGGAGCGCATATGCGGGCAGGACGACGCGTCAAGCTATTCGTGGGGCTCGCCGTGGCCACGACGGCGGTGTGGTCGTGCGAAACCGCGCGGAACCCCGGCGGGGTGCAGCGCGACCTCACCCCCCCGGTCATCACGCTGAGCAACACGGTGGGTGACACCCAGGACATTGCCGGGGGGCTGCATTTCACGATCGACGCCGCCGACAACCTGGCCCTGAAGACCATCCGCCTCACGTTTTCCGGCGGCTTCATCGCCGGCCCGCTCGACACCAATTTCACGGGTCAGGTCCAGTCCGTCACCGTCGCGAAGAATATCTCGTTCCCGACCAATTCCGGGGCCGGCGGCAACATCCGCATCGTCGGCCGCGCCATCGACGGCGCGGGAAACTTCGCCGAAGATACGCTCTTCATCTTTCTCTCGAATCTCCAGGCGCTGCAGGTGCTGCTCGTCGCGCCCGCGCCGGGCGCGGTGGCGTCGACCGGCCGGGGGATCCCGGTCCAGGTCATCGCCATCCAAAACAGCGGCATCCGCAAGATCGGGTTCTTGGTGTCGCCCGCCAGCGCGGTCACCAACCCCACCGGGACCGATTCGGTGAGCTTTACGCTCCCCTACCAGGACTCGGTGAGCTTCACCGACACGCTCATCGTCCAGGCCACCACCGGTACGTTTGCGATCGTCGGCTTCGCGGAGGACTCCGCCGGTCGCCGCGCGACCAGCGGCACCGTCACGGTGAGCGTGCTCTCGATCGCCAACGACGTCACGCCCCCGTCGGTGGACCACACCGTCAATGCCCGCGTCGAGGTGAGCGACAGCGTGCGGGTCCACGCCACCGATCCGAGCGCCATCGCCTGGATCGGCTACCGGGCGACGACCGTCGCCGGCGCGCAGCTGCGCTTCGACACGGTGGATGTCTCGGGGGGCAACCTGACCGACGTGGCGCGTTCGCTGGGGCTGAACCTGGCTGCCCTCGTGACCACGTTCCCGACCGACATCGTGGTGCAGGGCTACGCCTGCGACGGCGCCACCGCGCGGAACTGCGCCTTCTCCCAGGCCGGCGCCGTGGTGGGCAACCCGCCGCAGGCCGACACCATTACGGTCGTGGCGGGCGTCACCCGGCCGCTGCCCCTGGGCGGAAAGATCGCCGACGCGATTTTCAACGCCAACCGCAACGAGCTGTATTTGACCAACCCGTTGCTGTCGCGCGTGGAGATCTTCCAGGTCGCCAACACGTCGTTCGTGGCGACCGGGATCCCGACCGCGGGGCCGCAACCCTGGGGCATCGCGCTGTGGCCGCGGGACACGCTGGGCAACTACGCCGACTCGATCGTCGTCGCCAATTCGGGCGGCACCGAGCTCTCCATCATCGACGTCAGCCCCGGCGTGCGCCGGTTGGCCTGGCGCCAGGATCTGCCGAACTTCCTGGTCCAGAAGTACAAGGTCATCCTCGCCGGCGGAACGTTCACCGCCGAGGTCGAGGAGTTCGACCTGTCGGACCGGCCGCAGTACCTCGGCACCGTCTGCCGGCCGGCCGGCGGGACCGCCTGCTCGCCCGATTCGGTCTTCGCGCTGTACTCGACGACCCCGACCGTCTCGAGCACCATCCCCTTCAGCGGGCGCGCGACCCTGCGGATGGAAAAGCTCAAGAACACCACCGATACCACCCAGCTGTTCGGCCACCTCTTCTGGGAGATCGGCGAGACGTCCCAGGGCTCCCGCAGCGACACCGTGCGGATCGTGATGCGGCGCGGGCAGCCGTACAACCAGACGCGCGTCGTGCTCTCGGCGTGCGCCGGCGTCAACGTCGACCTCACCACGTTTGGTCTCGGGGATACGACGTTCGCGCGCAATTCCGGGAACTTCACCCACGCCTTCTTCGGCGAGGGCGGAAACGTCACCGCGCA
>JBOHST010000055.1:0-7362 GCA_050733375.1 Gemmatimonadales bacterium | reverse complement strand
CGACGCCTTGGCCAGCGTGGCGATGGGGACGATGAAGAACACCACCAGCCACAATACGCCTGGTGCAATAAGGAGGTAGGGAGCGAGCGGGTTGCGCCGCTCGCTCGCCGTCGCCGTCCCGGCCACGGGTCCTCAGGCCCCGATAGCCGCCTGGAACACGCGGTTGAATTCCATGTCTTCTTCGTCGGATAGCGGCCGGAACATGTGCAGCCGCGCGCTCAGCTCCGCGGGCGGGTTGAGGAGGTTGCTCTTGGCGAGATCCGGCTGGACCTTTTCGACTTCCGCCATCGTCCCTTTGACCGGCGAGATGTACGGCGCTTCCAGCACGATCTTCGCCGAGTGCGTCGGGTCGTAACACCAGTTGATCCACGCCATCGCCAGGTCTTGCCGGTCCGACGTTTTCGGGATCAGCATGATGTCGGAGTACAACATCGCCCCTTCGGTCGGCGCGACCCATTTCAGATCCGGGTTGTCGGCATGCAGCCCCTGAATGTCGCCCGACCAGGCGATCGCGATCGAGATGTTGCCGCTGGCCAGGTCCTCGGCGTAGTCGTTGCCGGTAAAGGCCCGGATCTGACCGCTTTCACGGGCCTGCGTGATCTTCGCCGCCGCCGCTTGGGCATCGGCGAGGGTGCACGTGGCGGGGTCCTTGCCCATCCCGAGCATCACGAGACCGAGCGTGTCCCGCATCTCGGTGAGCATGGTCACCTGGCCCTTGAACTTCGGGTCGAAGATGTCGTTGAAGCTGGTGATCTCACGCTTCGTTTTCGCGGGGTTGTAGCCGATGCCGGTCATGCCCGACAGCCAGGGCACGCTGAATTTCCGGCCGGGATCGTAGCTGACGTTGACCAGGGCATCGACGAGGTTGGCCTTGTTCGGGAACTTGGTGTCGTCGAGCGGCGCCACGTACCCGAGGCGGATCAGCCGACTCGCCATCCAGTCGGTGAGCACGATGACGTCGCGATCGATGCTCTGACCGCGCTTCAGCGGCTCGTCGATCTTGGCGAAGAATTCGTTGTTGTCGTTGACATCCTCGCTGTACTGGACGGTGATCCCGGTGTCCTTTTGGAAGTCCGGGACGGTTTCCTTGCTGATGTAGAGCGGCCAATTCGAGACGCGAAGCGGACCGGTGCTCTGGGCGGATTCCTTGCCCTTGCATGCGGCCAGCAGGCTCCCGCCGAGTGCGACGCCCCCCGCCGCGAGGGCGGACTGGCCGACGAACTGCCGGCGGCTGATGGCGCGGCGGATGAGCTGCGTGAGATCGTCAGGGCGGTCGGAGTCGTTCATAGTACGCTCTCACCGATTTAGAGGGTGGGTGTGGCATGCTCCACGGTACTGCGATCGTCGATATCGATATCGTGCTGCTTCAAATCGGTCGGGGGCAGCAGGCGCGCCGCGTCGATGTCCCAGCTGACCCACAGCGTCTGCCCCGGCCGCACATCGGGCATAGCATCTTCGGGACCCACATGGACGACGATCGCGGTGCCGTCGGCGGCGCGCAGGTCGCACCGCACCACCGGCCCCTGGAACACCACGCTCTTCACCGTGGTGGGTAACGCGACCGTTCCGCCGCCGTTCCCCTCGGTGGCGGACACCCGCAACCGCTCGGGCCGGACCATCACCGTGGCGGCGCCGCCGGCCCGGGGCCCCCAGCTGCCGGTGGGAACCTCGATGCGGTGATCGCGCGCCACGACGACCGTGGCGCGCTCGCCCTGGACCGCCGCGACGGTCGCCGGGATGAGGTTCGCGCTGCCGATAAAGTTGGCGACGAACACGCTCGCCGGGGAATGGTAGATCTCCTCCGGGCTCCCGATCTGTTCGACGCGCCCCTCGTTCATCACGGCGATGCGATCCGACATCGTCAGCGCTTCTTCCTGGTCGTGGGTCACGTAGATGAACGTGATCTTGACCTCGCGCTGGATGCGCTTCAGCTCGATCTGCATCGCCTGACGCAACTTCAGGTCGAGCGCGCCGAGCGGCTCGTCCAGCAGGAGGGCGCTGGGGTAGTTCACGAGCGCCCGGGCCAGCGCGACGCGCTGCTGCTGCCCGCCCGACAGCTGACCGGGCTTGCGCTGAGCGAATGTCGCCAGCCGCACGACGTCGAGCAGCTCTTTGACCCGCTTCGCGATTTCCGCCTCGGGCAGCTTCTGGCTCCGGGGGCCGAACGCCACGTTGTCGTACACCGTCATGTGCGGGAATAACGCGTAGTGCTGGAAGACGGTGTTCACATTGCGCCGGTACGGCGGCGTGTGCGACACGTCGCGCCCTTCGAGCAGGATCCGGCCCTCGCTGGGCTCCTCGAAACCCGCGATCATGCGCAGCGTAGTCGTCTTGCCGCATCCGGAGGGACCCAGCATCGAGAAAAACTCACCCCGGGCGATCGTGAAGTCCGCATCGCGCACTGCGACGTACCCGCCGAATCGCTTGAACACGTGATCGACCGTGATGACGGGATCGGCGGCGCTGGACGTCTCCTGCACGCGGGCCCTCGTGGCGGACGGTAGGGAGCGGGCCGCCCCGCCTGCCGGGGCGTGCACCGACAGGCTAAATTGCAGGCCGAACGCATGTTCCGCCAGTTCGCCAGGGTCTCAAGCGGCGCCACCGCATGCGCCGCGTCGCACGAGCACACCAGGAGCTCCGATGACCGTCGCCACCCCCCAGGCCACCGCCGACCGTCTCACCGCGCGAGCCAAACAGATTCGCGAGCAGGAGATGGAGCGGTTGCTCGCGCGCACGCGCCAGTCTGCTCGGCTATTCGAACGCGCCTCGCGGATCCTGCCTTTCGGGGTCGTGTCCTCGTTCCAGAAGATGCAGCCGTATCCGATCTATCTGACGCACGGCAAGGGCAGCCACGTGTGGGACCAGGACGGGAGTGAGTACCTCGACTTCCACGGCGGCTTCGGAGCGATGGTGGTGGGCCACGCGCATCCCGTGATCGTCGAAGCGATCGCCCGGGCAGCGAGCCGGGGCACGCACTTCGCCGTGACCACGGAGCGCGCGGTCGAGTGGGGCGAGGAAATCTGCCGCCGCTTCAAGCTCGAGATGTTGCGCTTCGCCAATTCAGGCACCGAGGCCACGATGGACGCGATTCGCGTGGCCCGGGCGGCCACCGGACGTGATGTGGTGTGCAAGATCGAGGGCTCTTACCACGGTCACCACGACGCGGTGATGTTTTCCGTGTTGCCGAACGCCGACGTGATGGGCGGCCGCGAGCGGCCCGCCACGGCACCCGTCTCCAAGGGGATGACCGCGGACGCCGCCAAGCACGTGTGCGTGGTGCCGTTCAACGATGCCGCATTCCTGGAGCGCACGTTCGCCGAGCGCGGTCACGAGATCGCCTGCCTCATCATGGAGCCGGCGATGATGAACATCGGCATCGTGCTGCCGGAACCGGGATACCTGCCCCGGACGCGCGAGCTGTGCACCAAGTACGGGGTGGTCTTGATCTACGACGAGGTGAAGACCGGCTTCACCATCGCCGCGGGCGGTGCCACTGAGCGCTTCGGAGTGCAGCCCGACCTCGTCTGCCTTGCCAAGGCGATCGCGGGCGGCCTTCCCGCCGCCGCATTCGGGGGACGCGCCGACCTGATGTCGCTGATCACCAAGGGCGTGTCGCAGATGGGCACTTACAACGCCAACCCTCTGGTTGCCGAGGTCGGGCTCGTGATGCTGCGGCAGCTGCTCACGCCGGACGCGTATCGCACCCTCGCGCAGCTCGCCGCGCGGCTCGTTGCCGGCTGCCAGCTGGCGATCGACACTTACGGCATCCCGGCGCACACCGTGAACCTCGATGCCAAAGGCTGCGTGTCCTACCGGCCCATGCCGCTGCGAAACTACCGCGACTTCCTCGACACCAAGCCGGACCTGTTCGCCGCGTCGTATCCCTGGTTGCTCAACCGCGGCATCTTCATGACGCCGGGCGATGAGGAGCAGTGGACGCTTTCGCTGCAGCACGGCGACGCCGACGTGGATCGCTACGTCCAGGTATTTACGGAGTTCTGCAAGACGCTGGCGGGATAGCTAGCGGTTGACGCTCGCCGTGGGGCCGGTGGCAGGGGTGGCCGCCGCGGTCGTGGCCGCCGGCTCGAGCCCGTAGCGCTGCGGATTGCTGCACACCACGGCGGCGGCGAGCACCTTGGGGACGTATTCCATCGTTTCCGACGGCAGCATTTTCAGACGGTAGAGGTGCCAGAAGTCGCGGTTGGCCTTCTTGAAGCCGCCCGGGGTCCGGGCGACCCTGTGCAGCGTCGCACGCACGCCGTTCTCGCCCCGGTTGTAGCTCGCCATCGCGAGCATGAACGCATCCTCCCCGAATTCTGCCAGCAGGTTCGCCATGTGGCGGGCGGCGGCGCGGGTCTGTTTCGCGACGTCGGTGCGCTCGTCCACTTTGGCGTCCACCCGCAGCCCGAGCGCCCGTGCCGAGATCGGCATCATCTGCCACATCCCACGCGCCCCCGAGGGATTGCGGGCCGTCGGGTTGAAGCGCGATTCGGTCCACGCCACATACCCCAGCACCTCGGGAAGCTCGAGCGCTCGAAACTCCCGCACGACCATGGGCCAGTACCGCAGCTTGCGCTGATACACCTCCCGCATGGCCACCGGCTGCTTCAACAGCACGTCCATGTGGTACCGCAGCCGCTCCTTGAAAATCGGGGGCACGGCATAGGTCTCCGCATCGAACTGGCGCAGGATCACCCGGATCTCGCGGTCCAGCTCGTCGCCGGCATTCGCGGCCTCGACGGCCTTGGCCCGGTCGGCCCGGGCCAGATCGGCAAGCGTGCGCTCGGCGTTGGACGTGGCGTCCAGGAAACGCTGCTCCAGCAACGCCAATCGGGTGGAGTCCTGCTCAGCCTGCATCTGCTGCTGGATATCGTGGATCTGCGCGTCGAAGCGCCCTTTGGCATCGAGGAGCTTCGCGATCTGTCGATGCTGCACGTAAATGACGGTCCCCATCACCCCGATCACCGCGAGCGCAACCGCCGCGACGATGCCCACGACGCGCACCCAGCGCTTCTTGGTCAGCCGCTTCGTCACCTCGGAGACTTCCTGGACCGCCGTCGCGACGTGATCCATGGTTTTCCGCGACCGCGTGCCGCCGGCCTTGGCCCGCTCCTCGGCGATCCGCTGCGCCGTGAGGGCGAGAATCTGCCCCGTGCCCGAGCCGCGCACCGTGGCTTGCAACACCTTCGCGATGTCCGCAGCGTCCTGGCTCGGATCGTATGTGGCGTCGATCGTCACCTCGATGCGCGCCTCGGGGCCATCGGGCGCGCCGAAGCGGATCGTGTCCCCGGTGCGCAGCTCGTGCTTGGCGACGCGCTTGCCGTTCACCTGCAGGCCGGCAGGGGTTTCGAGGTCGATCAGGTGGTAGACGCCGTCCTTCAGCACCACGGCGGCGTGATAGGCCGACACGCGTGGGTCGCGGGCGGCGTCATAGCGGAGCTCGCAATCGTCCCCTGTGCCGATCCGCAGCCACCGCTTGTCACTGCTGGTGGAGGTGCCCTGGAGCGAGCCGGAGAGGTGCGTGAAGCGAATCATGGGGAGCCGCCCAGAAGATTACCGGCCGCGGTCCCGATGCGCTAGTTCGAGGGAGCCGCCCGGCCCGGAGCTTTCCTGAACTTGCGGCGTTCGGGCACGGGTTCCGCCCGGCCGGCGAGCCGTGTCAGCGCGAGCGCGTAGCCAAGTTGAGTGCCCACGACCCGGGCGAAGCTGAGCCACTCCTCCGTGTCGAGCCCCGCGCCCTGGGATCCCATCACCAGCGCGCCCGCCGCCTTGTCGTCCGCCGGGATGGTCGCGATCACGAGCCCGGCCACGCCGGACCGCTCCAGGATCTCGCGATCGGCGGCAGCCGGAATGTCGGGTGATGGAAGCGCCAGCGCGGCGTGGGCGGTGATCACCTGATCGAGCAGGTCGGGGTGACCGAAGAACATCTCCAGCAGGGCGCGCCGCACGCCCGCGAAACCGATAGCGGCCCGAAGCGACAAAGCCCCTCCGGAGTGCCGCAGGTACAGGGCGCCCTCCGAGACGCCGCCGGCCTCGAGGCAGCGGGCGAGCACTTCTTCCGCGGCTTGATCCGGGTTGGGCGTTCCGATGAGCACGCGGGAGATGCCGTCGATCGCCGCCAGCTGCGCCGCCAGCGCCGCGTTGCGCTGGGCGAGCGTCGCCGTCATGGCTAGCTGGCGCTCGAGCTGGTGCACCACCCGGTGCAGATGGGCCGTCGTCGTGAACTCGTGCACGATGATGCGGGGCGCGACCCGCTCAGGGGAGCGGCTGGTTTCGAGCGCGGCAATCACCGCGTGCAGGTCGGGGGTGCGGGTCACGAGGGCGTCGGCGCCCATCTTGACCGCCAGATCACGGTCCTCCTCCTCGACGTAGGCTGAAGAGGCGAGTACCACCGGGAGGTGGGCCAGGCGTGGATCCTGACGGACGGCGCGACACAGCCCATATCCGTCGAGCTTCGGCATCAGGACGTCGCTGACGATGGCGTCCGGAGGATCGTGACGCGCGCGAGCGAGCGCGTCCTCCCCGTCCACGGCCGTCTCCACGGCGTAGCCCGCGTCGGTGAGTCGACGCACCGTCAATTTGCGTTGGATCGGTTCGTCATCGGCGACGAGGATGCGACCCCGCGCGCCGGCCGACACCGGGCCCTCCGGGGCTGCGGGTAGGTGGGCGCGCACGGCGTCCAACAACAGCGACGTCCCAACGGGTTTGGCGAGGAACTCATCGAACAGGACGGCCGCGATCCGTCTCTCTTCCGCTCTCGTCAGCATGCCGGACATCGCGATCAGGGGAATCTCCGCGCATTGCGGCAGGGCGCGCAGCCGTTCCGCAAGATCGAACCCGCTCATCCCCGGCAGCCGCACGTCCAGGAGGACGAGCGCCGGCGGGTCGCTCCCGGCCAGCTCGAGCGCCTCTCGGCCGTCGCCGGCCTCTTGAACCGCGTGCCCCGCGGTTTCCAGGGTGACGCGGAACATCTTCCGCGTAATCGGATTGTCCTCGACCAGCAGGATCGTCAGGGGGCGCTCGTTCACTCCGCGCCTCCGTGCCCGGTGCCGTTCAGGTAGGCCGCGACGTTTGCCGGCAGGGTGCGTGTGTCGAGCGGTTTCGCGATATAGCCGTCGCACCCGGCGGCCCGGATGCGCTCTTCGTCGCCCTTCATCGCGTAGGCGGTCAGGCCCACGATGATGATGTCCCGCATTGAGGGGTTGGCCTTGAGCATTCGGGTCAGGCTGAGCCCGTCCATTCCTGGGAGCTGGATGTCCATCAGGATGAGCCGCGGGCGGAACGCACGCAGCATCTCGAGGGCTTCGTCGGCATCGAGCGCGACCCGAACCTCGTAGCCGGCGCCCTCCAACAGGACGCGGA
>JBOHST010000054.1:0-8983 GCA_050733375.1 Gemmatimonadales bacterium | reverse complement strand
AACTAAGGAGATCCGGCGATGAGACTCGGCTGGCTGCTCGGGCTCGCTCCCGTGATCGGCGCCGCGCCCTCGGCGGCGCAAGTCTCCGCCCGCTGGCCGGTCCACTCGCGGGACCGCCCGCAGCCGCATGCCGTGACGCCGGCGCCGACCGACCAACCCGCCGCTCCACCCGCCGACGCCATCGTGCTGTTCGGCGGCACCGACCTCTCCAAGTGGGAAGGCGACTCCGGACAGGCCGCGCCATGGAAGGTCGAGAACGGCTACGTCGAGATCGTGGCGGGCTCGGGCGCGATCCGCACCAAGCGCGGTTTCGGGGACTGCCAGCTGCACGTCGAATGGCGGGCGCCGTCGCCGCCGCTGAGCGAGGGCCAGGACCGGGGCAACAGCGGCGTCTATCTCATGAGCACGTATGAAGTGCAGGTGCTCGACTCCTACGACAATCGCACGTACCCCGATGGCCAGGCCGCCGCACTGTATGGCCAGTACCCACCGCTCGTCAACGCGAGCCGGCCGCCGGGCCAGTGGCAGAGCTACGATATCGTGTTCCGTCGACCGCGGTTCGACCCGCAGGGGAAGCTGCTGCAACCCGCTCGGGTGACGGTGTTCCACAACGGCGTCCTGGTGCAGGACAACGTGATGCTGAGCGGTCCGACGGCGCATCAGCGCCGCCCGCCGTATGTGGCGCACCCCGACAAGCTGCCGATTCAGCTCCAGGATCACGGGAGTCCGGTTCGGTACCGGAACATCTGGATCCGGGAGCTGATAGAGGAAGCGCCACAAGGATAGGACCAGTCTTGAACCATGGGGAAGCTCATCGGGGGAGGCGGTCTCATCGCCGTAGCGTTGTTCATGCTGCTCGGGTTCTTCAACGCCGGGCCGATGAGCACCCCAGTCGCCGTCTTCACGTTTCTCCTCTCCGTCGCCCTGCCGGCCGCCACCGGTGGGTCGTTGCTCCGCTCGCACTTCCGGCAAAAGGGGAACTTCGCGCGGCAACGGGAGCAGCTTCGGTTGCAGACCTACGAGTCGGAGATTCTGCAGTTGGCCCAGCGGAAGGGCGGGAAGCTCACGGTCGTTGAGGTGGCCGCGGAGACCGGCCTGGACGCCCCGACCGCCGACGCGGCACTGCAGTCGCTGGCGCAACAGGGCGTGGCGGACATCGAGGTGACCGACTCCGGTGTCCTGGTCTACGCGTTCTATGACATCCAAAAACTCCCGGAAAAAGACTCGAGCCGGAACATCCTCGATGCCTGAGCCGGAGACCCGCTATCCCTGCCTCGTGTGCCTCGGGACGAGGATGGTCAAGCTCAAGCCGTCCGCGGAGATCGATCTCCTCCTCGATTACTGCAAGCGGTGTGGCGGGATGTGGTTCGACGACGGGGAGGTGGACAGGCTGGGCCGCTGCCGGCCCCAGGCGCTGGCCGCGCAGGTCGTGCTGAGCCGCGACGCGTATCGCATGAAGTGCCACTCGTGCCATGCGAGTCTGGAGCGCAACGCCGCCCGGTGCCCCGCATGTGGCTGGGAGAACGTGCTCCAGTGTCCCACGTGCGGTCGCGCGCTGCAGGCGGTCGAGCGCGGCGGTGTGAAACTCGATGTGTGTCGCCGCTGTCGCGGGGCGTGGTTCGACAATGGGGAGCTGGCGGTGATCTGGAACCGCCAGGTCGGAGCGCTGGCGCGCCACCCGGTTTCCACCGGGGACATCGCCGCCAACTACTTTCTCCTCGACGCCTTCCTCATCGCTCCGGACCTAGCCCTCCACTCGGCGGTGGGCGGCGCCGCGGCGGTCGACGCGGTGGCGTCCGCCGGTGGCATCGCGGAGATCGCGGGGGGCGTGGTCGAGGGCACCGGTGAGCTGGCCGGATCGGTGTTCGAGACCATCGCGGGTCTCATCGGAGACTTGTTCGGCTAAGCGACCATGACGATATCCCAATCGCCGCCAGGATTGCAAAATGGTTGCATTTCGCAACCACCGATGCTACCTTCTCCTCATGCCGGCACTCACGATCAAGAGCATCCCCGATGACCTCTATGCCCTGCTGAAGCGCCGCGCCGCCGAGCACCGCCGCAGCATCAACAGCGAGGTGCTCGTGTGCCTCGAGCGCACACTGCGGAGCCGGCGGCTGGACCCCGGGACACTCCTGGCTCGGGCCGACGCGGTGCGCGAGCGGCTCACGATGCCGAAGTGGACGGCCGCGGCGCTCCGCCAAGCCAGGTCCGCCGGCCGTCCATGATCGTCGTCGACACCAACGTCATTGCCTACCTGTTCCTTCCGGGAGACCAGACGCCGCAGTCCCGGCGAGCGCTGCAGCGCGATTCCCAATGGGCGGCGCCGCTGTTGTGGCGCAGCGAGCTGCGCAACGTGCTCGCGACCTCCTTGCGACACGGCCAGCTCACCCTCGCCGATGCGCGCGCGGTGATGGACGCGGCAACCGACCTGATGGCCGGCGGCGAGTACGATGTCGAGTCGGGCGTCGTGCTCGCCCTGGCGTCCCGATCGCACTGCTCCGCCTACGACTGCGAATTCGTCGCGCTGGCACATGAGCTCGGGAAGAGACTGGTGACAGCGGACCGCCAGATTCTGGCGGACTTCCGCGATACTTCGGTGTCCCTGAAGCGGTTCGCGTCGTCGCCCTGACGCCGGGCCCGAGCCGCTGCTCAGGACCCCCTACAACCTCTCGCCGGAGTGGCTGAAGATCGATTCCCAACTTCGATCCGTAGCGGGGAAATCCGCGGTTTCAAAGGCTGGTGGCGGGACAGTAGCGTCACCTTGAGCGCAGCGACTCGGGCTAGGCGACCGTGATGTCCGTGCAGAGATACACGTCCTGAATCGCATGGAACAACGCCACGCCCTCCTTCAGCGGCTTCTGGAACGTCTTGCGACCCGAGATCAACCCCATTCCCCCGGCGCGCTTGTTGATCACCGCCGTCAACACCGCGTCGAACACGTCATTCTTCCCCGCCGCGCCCCCTGAGTTGATCAGGCCGATCCGCCCCATGTAGCCGTTGGCGACCTGGTAACGGCACAGGTCGATCGGATGGTCGCTCGCGAGATCGGTGTAGATCCGCTCGTCGAACTTGCCGTAGCTCGACTCGCCCATGTTCAGGGCCTTGTAGCCTCCGTTGTTCTCGGGGAGCTTCTGCTTCACGATGTCGGCCTCGATCGTGACCCCCAGGTGATCGGCCTGGCCGGTGAGATCGGCCGCGACATGGTAGTCCTTGTCCTTCTTGAAGGCGCTGTTCCGCATGTAGCACCACAGGATGGTGCCGAGGCCGTAGCGGTGCGCTTCGGCAAACGCCTGGCTGATTTCCACGATCTGTCGCCCGCTCTCCGCCGAGCCGAAGTAGATCGTCGCGCCGACTGCCGCGGCGCCCATGTCCACGGCCTGCTGCACCGTCCCGAACAGGATCTGGTCGAACTTGTTGGGATAGGTGAGCAGCTCGTTGTGGTTGATCTTCACGATGAACGGGATCTTGTGCGCGTACCGTCGGGCGACGGCGCCGAGCACGCCGAACGTCGAGGCGACCGCGTTGCAGCCGCCCTCGATCGCCAGCCGGACGATGCTCTCGGGATCGAAGTAGTCCGGGTTCTTGGCGAAGCTGGCCCCGGCGGAATGCTCGATGCCCTGGTCCACGGGGAGAATCGACAGATAGCCCGTTCCCGCGAGGCGTCCGGTCCCGTACATGCGCTGCAGGTTCACGAGCACGCGCGGCGTGCGATCGCTCGGCCCAAACGCGCGATCGACCCAGTCGGGCCCGGGGAGGTGCAGGCGCTCCTTCGCGATCTTGGGAGCGCTGAACTTCAGGAAGTAGTCGGCCTTGTCGCCGAGCGTCTGTACGATGGCGTCGATCATAGGTCCTCAGAGTGAGCGGCTTCCAGCCGCCGAAGCTGTATCGGCACCGACCCGCGAGCAAGTCCCATGCCCTTCGTCAGCGCCGCCGCAAGTCGGCGAGCAGGGCATCGGCCGAGAGGGGGCGGCCGAGCAAGTCCTCCATCACCCCAAGCGACGAGCGTTCCAGACCAAAGCGGTAGATCCGCTCGCGCGCAAAGCCGTACCAGGTGGTGTCGCCCAGTGCGAAATCTCCATGCAGCGCGGTGATGCGGGCGCGCACGTCGGCGGCGATGAACGCCCCCAGGGCGTAGTTGACGAGATAGCCCGGGACGCTGATGAGCTGTCCACGCATCGCCCACCACGACAACTCGGGGTGCGGGACGACGCGCAGGTAGCGGCTCGTGAGGTCGGCCCACAGTGCGTTCGGATCGAGGGACGGGTCGCGCTGCACCCGGGCCTCGAACAACGCCCAGCAGGCGTCCATCGCCACGCCGAAATATTCGGCGCGCTGGTTTTCCGCGAGGGGGGCGGAGTCTCCCAGGTACCGCTGCTGCCAGCCGCTCTCGTAGGCGTAGAAGTCGGCGCCCCACTCGAGTGAGCGGCTGCGCAATCGCTCTCGATATGGGCTCCCCGAATCGTTGTCCCCGTTGACGCTGCGCCACACGCGGTCCAGACCATAGAATAGCCGCCGCCGTTTCAAAGCATCGCCGGTGGTACCCAACAGTCCGAGCACGGTGAGCCGGCCGAGACGCTCCCCGTCCACCTCGATGCGCTGCGTCGCCTGGCCGTAGCAGGCATATAGAGCCGCGCTTCGAGCGAATCGGCATCGTCAATCGAGCGGGGATCGTAGTCGCACCGCAACGAGTCCGGTGGCTCCGGACCGGAACGCTCCGGGATGTCGGCGAGGTCGACGGCGAACGTCCGCCGCATCACGCGGAGGGCTCGGCGGTCCACACTGTCCGCGAGCGAGAGGGAGTCGATCGCGAGGGCCAGCTCGAGCGCGCGTCGGGCCGCCCGATAAGTGCCGCGCAGCGCTTCGGCCGTGTCTGCGAGCCCCCGTAACAGGGCGATGTCGAGGCGGTCCTTGAGGGTTCGGGCGGCGGTGTAGATCGACTCCGCGACCGTCAATGAGTCCGCTCGGGCGGCCGCCAGGGTTGGCGGCACACTGGGCCGCGCGCACGCGACCACTGCTGAGATCAAAACAGCGATCCGGAACGAGCCCCGCCTACATGCTGACATCGGAGTAATGTCGGCCGCGGAGTGGTCCGGCGGAAGGCGCGCGGCGCCGTTCGCGGGCTACGCCGACTCGCTGCATCTTTACCTGATTCCAACCTTCTGCCCCGGTGACCGATGACACCCTGCGACACGTCCCGGCGTGATTTTCTGCGGACCACCGCTGCCGTCAGCTTCGGCGCGGCGTTGGCCCCCGCCGGGCCGGTAGCGGCCGAGTCCGCGCATCAGGCTACGGCGCTCTTTGCCGCGCCGCCGATGGAACGGGTGCGCATCGGGTTCGTCGGCGTCGGGGGTCAGGGCAGCGTGCACGTGGACAACCTCCTCAAGATCCAAGGCGTCGAGCTTCGGGCGATCTGCGACATCGTCGAGTGGAAAGTGGCGCGGGCCCAGGACGCCGTGGTCGCCGCCGATCAGCCCAGGCCCGCCGGCTACGCGCGCGGGCCGCGCGACTTCGAGCGGATGTGCGCCGAACAGGAGCTCGACCTCGTGTTTACGGCGACGCCGTGGGAATGGCACGTCCCCGTGATGCTGGCCGCGTTGCAGCACGGCAAGCACGCCGCGACCGAGGTCCCCGCCGCGATGACGGTGGACGACTGTTGGCAGCTCGTGGAGACGGCGGAAAAACTGCAGAAACATTGCGTCATGATGGAAAACTGCTGCTACGACCGGCGCGAGATGCTCGCCCTGCATCTGGTACGCAAGGGGATGCTGGGTGAGCTGCTGCACGCCGAGTGCGGCTACCTGCACGACCTGCGGGCCACCAAGTTCGCCAAGGAAGGCGAAGGGCTGTGGCGGCGAGCGTGGTCGCAGCAGGCCGACGGCAACCTCTATCCCACCCACGGCCTCGGCCCGATCGCCCAGTGCATGGACATCAACCGCGGGAACCGGTTCGATTTCCTGGTGTCGATGAGCTCGAACCATCGTGGGTTGGAGCAGTTCGCGGCGGAGCACTTCGCCGACCACGACCCGCGCCGCCGCGAGCGCTTCAAGTTGGGCGACGTGAACATCACGCTGATCCGGACGCTGAAGGGCCAGACCATCTACCTGTCGCACAACACCAACAACCCGCGGCCCTACAGCCGGCTGAATCTGCTGCAGGGCACGACAGGGATCATCCAGGGATGGCCGGACCGCATCCACATCGAGGGTCGCAGTCCGGAGCACGCCTGGGAGCCGCTCACCCGGTACTACGACGAGTTCGAGCACCCGCTGTGGAAGTCGGCGCGCGTGCAGAGCGCCACCGCCGGCCATGGCGGGATGGATTTCCTCGAGGACTGGCGCCTCATCGAGTGTCTGCGGGCGGGTCTGCCAACGGACCAAACCGTATACGACGCCGCGGCCTGGAGCGCGATCGTCGAGCTCACGATGCGCTCGGTGGCTACGCGCGGCCGGTCACAGGATGTGCCCGATTTCACCCGTGGCAAATGGCAGACGACCCCGCCGCTTGGAATCGTCGAGGCGTAGATGGGCATTCCGACGCCCAGTAGCCGGGTCGGCGCGGTGGTGCGATCATTGCAAGCTGCGAACCCGAACGCCGATGGCTGACCGCAGACCTCACCTCCCGGGGACCATCACCGCATGAGGCGATCGACGCCGCCGACCGTGCCGGCCAGGGGGCCTCCCGTGGCCCTCCGTGCACCGCTGCGGAGCACGCTTGCCGTGATCCTGATCGGCGTCACGGCGGCGGCCCTGCTCTATTCGGTGCAGGGTGTCGTGGCCCGCAATCAGCGCATTCAGGTGTTGCTCGCTGAGATGCAGGGGGGGTTGAACCTCCTGAACGCGCGCGAATGGGAAGCGCGCACCGGCGCCATCAGCCTCGATCACCAGAAGGACGTCCCCAGGAGCCAGGAGAGCGTGCGGGCGATCCTGAACGAGCTGCGGCACCGCACCGGCGGCCAGGTGCCGCCGCAGCCGGTGGACAGCGGCGTCATCCAGAACCGCACCGCATTGCAGCAGGTCGAGTACGACGCGGACCGCTATCTCTCGGCCGTCGATTCGATGTTCCGGCTGCTCGCCGCCGAGCGACGCCCCGAAGCGCTGGACCTCGCCCGGCTGACGGTCGACCCGCCGTTCGAGGAGCTCGCCATCTCGCTGGGCGGCGCGCGCCAGACCTATGCCACCGCGGGCGAGCGCGCCATCCGCCGGGCGAACATCGCCGCGCTGGTGGGCGTGGTGTTCGCCGTGAGCCTCATCTGGGGCCTGCTGGGACGGGCCGCCCGCCAGCGCACGGAGACCCAGGCGCTGGCGACCGAGCGCCGCACGCTCGCGGCGAGCGAGGGCCGTTGGCGCTCGCTGATCCTCAACGGCGAGGACGTCATTCTGGTCGTCGACGCGACGGGCGCGATCGCCTATGCCTCGCCGAACGCCGACCGGGTCCTCGGCCTCCCGGAGGGTGGTCTCGGGGACTCGGTGCTTTCCGCCCTGCCGCCCGACTTGCGCCCCGCGATGCTGGTGCTGTTGGAGGCGACCCAGCGGGAGCCGGGCCGCCCGCGCGTGCAGGAGATGCAGCTCGCCGGCGGCGCCGACAAGCCTCGGTTCCTCGAAGTCGTGGCCACGAACCTGCTCGCCGACCCGGCGGTCGGCGGGATCGTGCTCAATTTGCGCGACCTCACCGAGCGCCGCGCCATGGAAGAGGCGTTGCGCCAGAGCCAGGAACAGCTGCTGCACGCGCAAAAAATGGAAGCGCTTGGACGCCTCGCCGGCGGCATCGCGCACGACTTCAACAACTTGATGATGGCGATCAGCGGCTACACGGAGCTCGTGCTCCAGGACCCGCAGCTGTCGCCGACCTCGCGTGAGGACGTCGCGCAGATCCGCCGCGCCGTGTTCCGCGCGGCGGAGCTGACCCAACAAATCCTCGCGTACAGCCGCCGCCAGATGCTCCAGCCGGTACCGGTGAGCCTCAACCTGCTGCTGGGAGAAGCGAGCGGCATGTTGCGCCGTCTGATGCCGGAAAACATCGAGCTGCGGCTGGCGCTCGATCCCAAGCTTCCCGACGTGCTGGTGGACCCCGGACACATGCTCCAGGTGGTGATGAACCTCGCCCTGAACGCGCGCGACGCGATGCCCAACGGCGGCACGCTCGGCATCCGCACGGCCGCCGCGGACGGGGCGGCCGCCGCCGTCGACGCCGACGCGCCCGGTACGCGCGCGCAGCTCGTCGTGTCCGACAGCGGCACCGGCATCGACCCGAAGGTGCTCCCGCTGATTTTCGACCCGTTCTTCACGACCAAGCCGCAGGGCGAGGGGTCGGGGCTCGGACTGTCGACGGTGTATGGCATCGTCAAGCAGAGCGGCGGCCACATCGACGTGCAGAGCGAGCCGAACCACGGCACCACCTTCACGATCTCTCTCCCCGCGGCGCCGCCGGTGACGCCCCGGGGCGAAACCCTCGAAGCGCAGGGACCGCCGCGCAGCGGTGGCGAGGTGATTCTGGTGGTCGAGGACGACGACCAGGTCCGGACCGTGGTGAGCAAGGGATTGCCCCGCCTGGGTTACGAAGTGCTGGTGGTGCGGAACGCGGAGGAAGCGCTCGCCCTGGTGGACAAACACCCCGGACGGATCGACCTGCTGCTCACCGACGTCGTGATGCCAGGGCTCTCGGGCCCGCAGCTCGCCGAGCGGCTCACCGCGCGGCGACCCGAAGTCCGCGTCGTCTTCATGTCGGGGTACCCCGAGGCGCAGGACCCGGCGCTCGGCTTCGCGCTCGACGGCCGGAGCTATCTGCAGAAGCCCTTCGCGCTCGCCGAGCTGGCCGAAAAGATCCGGCAGGCCCTGGACGAGTGAGGCTGCTTCATGCCCTTTCTCTCTCGTCAAACCCCGTACGACGTCTGCATCGTCGGCTCCGGCGCCGGCGGGGGGATGGCCGCCCACACGCTCACGCAGCGCGGCGCCAACGTGGTGCTGCTCGAAGCGGGCCCGCT
>JBOHST010000053.1:0-3896 GCA_050733375.1 Gemmatimonadales bacterium | reverse complement strand
CGAAGTCTGGGCAAGGAAACGAGATGCGGCGGAGTTCGGAACCGAAGTGGACCGTTATGGTCGTGCCACACGGCTCGGGATCTTCTCGAGCGGTGGTGGTGACGCAAACGGTCCTCAAAGCCCTGGTGGGGATCGGGAGCGTGTTGGTGCTCCTGCTCCTCGTGCTGGGCGGCGCCGCACTGTCCCGCGGGGTCAGCATCACCCGCAGCCGCGTGCTGGAGCGCGAGAACCGGTTGCTCGCCGGCGAGATCGAACGGATGCGCGACCGGCTCAGCGGACTGCACGACACGCTGTCGACATTCAGTCAGCGCGCGCAACAGCTGCGACTGCTCGCGGGGCTCACCCCGACCGATTCCGGCGTGCAGCGAGCGGGCATCGGCGGGCCGGCCGGCTCGTGGTCGGAGCGCGACAGCCTGTCCGCGTCGGGTCAGCAAGGCGCGCGGGCACTCGCCGCGCGCGCCGACGTCGATGAAATGATCCGCCGCGCCAACATTCTGGTGCGGTCCGTCAACGAAGCGTACGACTCGATGTCGTCGCACCAAGCGCGCATGGCCGCCACGCCGTCCATCATGCCGACCAGGGGTTGGCTCACGAACGCGTTCGCCGCCGAGCGCGTCCACCCGATCCTGCATCTGGCGCGACCGCACGAAGGCATCGATGTCTCGGCGCCGATGGGTGCGGAAATCGAAGCACCGGCCGCCGGCGTCGTGACCGAGGTGGGCTGGGCAGAGGGGTACGGCAACACCCTCTCCATCGACCATGGCTTCGGCGTGGTCACCCGCTACGCCCACTGCTCGAAAATCCTGGTCGGCCGTGGAGCACGCGTGAAGCGCGGCCAACGCGTCGCCCTCGTGGGATCCACGGGCCTTTCCACCGGCCCGCATCTGCACTACGAGGTGTGGGTGAACGGCAGGCCGGTGAACCCGACCCGCTACGTCATGCCGGACGCGATCGTCGACTAGACCCGCCTCACCGGTCGAAGTTTACCTTCGGCACGGTATCCGCTCCCGCCGTCTCCTCAAAATACGCCCGCGCCTTCGCCCCGATCACCTTCGCCGTGAGCACCTGAGGGAAGCGACGGATGTAGGCGTTGTAGCGGTTCACGGCGTCGTTGTAGTCCTGTCGCGCCACCGCGATGCGGTTTTCCGTGCCGGTCAGCTCGTCCTGCAGGGCGCGGAAGTTCTCATTCGATTTGAGCTGCGGGTAATTCTCCACGATCGCCAGCAGTCGACCAAGCGGCGCGTTCAGCGCCTGATTGGCATCGGCCATCTGCTGCGGGTCGCCGGCCTGGATCGCGCCGTTGAGCCGGCTGCGCGCATCCGCGACGGCGATGAACACGTCCCGTTCCTGTTTGGCAAAGCCCTGCACCGTCGCCACGAGGTTGGGGATGAGGTCGGCGCGGCGCTGCAGCTGCACCTTGATCTGCGCCAACGCCGCGCTCACCTGCTCGTCGGTGGTCTGGATCGTATTGTAGCCGCACCCCGCCGCCGCCAGCATGAGGACGGGCACCAGCCGTCGCACCGTACGCATGGATCAGTTCACTCCTTCTCTCCTCACCCCCTGTCCCCTCTCCGTTCCGGAGAGGGGGGACACAGAGCGAGATCAGTTAGGATCGGTTCACGTAGTCGGCAGTGCGGGCCACCGCCTCGAGATAGGCCCCCGCCCGCCGGTCGTTGGGCCCAAGCGCGAGCGGCGCGCGTCCCTCGACGTGCGCGACCACGTCGGCCAAGTCAGAGGCCGGAAATCCTATCACGGCCGCCGCCGCCAGCACCAGCTCCGCCGGAGTCTCAGGGACCGGCGTGCCCGCGAGCCGCAAGGTGGTACGCAGCATCGTGAAGAAGCCCGAGGCACTGGCCGCCACGAGCTCGGTAAGCCGTCGCCCGTCGTCCAGCGCGCCGACGTACCCCTGCCGCAGCCGCACCAACTTCCCCACCAGCTCGTGCTCGAGCTGTCGCTGGACATCTTCGCGGCGCACTGAGATTCCTGGCCATGGATCGCGCCCGGTGACCAGGCGATTGGCGGCGCGAATGTCCTCGTACTCGATCGCGAACGCGTCCGCCGACGCGCGCCACTCTGTTTCAGAGAAGACAATCGGCGGCGGATGCCCGCCCCGCTCCCAGGCGGCGACGAGCGGCGCCAGCGCGGCGAACAGCCGCTCGTCCACCCCGTCGCAGATGAGCAGGGTGTTGATCGATGCCCGCCCGGCCCCGGGGCCACCGCGCGCGGCCGAGCCGTAGAGCACGAGCGACACGAGGCGCCCGCCGAGCGCCGCCGCCACTTGCTGACCGAATTGCTCCACCGATCGGATCACCGCCATCAGAATCGCCCTCCCGCGCCGCCACCCGAGAAGCCACCGCCACCCCCGAACCCACCAAACCCGCCGCTGAACCCTCCCCCCCCTCCCCCTCCCCACCCCCCACCCAGCCCACCACCCCATCCCCCGAACCCCCCGCCGCTCCACCAGCGGCTGCGTCGACGCCCGCGACCCGAGCGGGCGGCCCGGGCGGCCACGATGAGCACGATCAAGCATATCACTACCGCGATCAGCATCAGGCGCGGCTTGGGCACCGCGAGCGGCGCGGGCGGCACGGCCGCCGCTGGGGCTCCCGCATTCGTCAGCGACACGTGGACCTCGTCGGCGAATGCCTGAGCGAGGAGCGCTACCGCGGTCTCGAGGCCACGGCTGTAGGCTTCGGTGGCGAGATAGGGGGTGATCGCGTCCCGGATGCGGCCCACGCGCGCATCGGTGAGAAACCCCTCGGCGCCCCGGCCGGTCGCGATGAAAATGTGGCCCGTGTCACGCTGGTGGTTCTTGAGCGTAACCAGCAGGACGACCACCCCCAGGTTTTTGGCGGGGTCCCCGGCTTCGCCCTTCGCTCCAACGCCCCATTGCCGGCCAATTTGCAGCGCAACGTCACCGGCCGCGCGATCGCCGATGTCCGCCAGCGTGACGACCGCGATCTCGCCCCGCGTCTTGTCCCGCACCTCGCGGATCGTCGCCTCCATCCGGACAATGGCGGCCGAATCGATCACCCCGGCGAAGTCGTTCACGAAGCCGCGAGGAGGCGGGATTTGGGCCGCGATGGCTTGGACGAGCAGCAATACGGTAATGACCATGGTCGGTGGAAACCTATACCCGAGACGGAAGAACGGCACGACTTGACGGTCGCGGCGAGGCTCGACTAATTATGGTGTAGATCTTGCAGCGTGTGGATCTTGGTTCGCGAGGCTCCCGTGCAGACACCGTTCCGTCATTCCTTCTTTGCCGTCGCGGCCGGTACCGCCCTGCTGTGGAGCGGCTGCGCGCACGGCGTACGTCACCAGCACGTGGCGACCAAGCCAATCGGAATCTTCATCACCGAAGAGGAGATTCAGCGATCGGGCGCTGCGACCGCCTGGGACGTGCTGAAGCGGGAGGCATCGGTGATGACGTTCGGTCACAATCGGCACGGGCAGCCGGCGCGGTTCGGCCGGCGGGGGCGGGCGAGCATCATGCTCGAAGATTCGCCGCTCGTGATCATCGACGGCGTTCGTATGTCGGACTTCCGCGTCCTGGCCGATCTGCCCGCTGCGACGCTGCGGGACATTTGGGTGCTCAACGGGATCGACGGCACCACCTACTACGGGACGGACGCCGTGGCCGGCGTTGTCCTGGTGCGCACGAAGCAGGGCTCCGAGCGGTAGCGAACGCGCGGCGCCCGCCGCGACAACGAGCAACGGGGGAGGGACCTCACGGGCCCTCCCCCGTTTGCTGCTACGCCAGCGCCCTGGCGGTTATGGGTTACGGTCGATGCACTGTGTGAAGTTCGGGTTGTTCTCCTCGTCCACGGGAACCGGGAAGTTCACATCCGTCCCATAGGTCGGGAACTGAATCTTGAAGTACGGGCCGAACGGGA
>JBOHST010000052.1:0-5090 GCA_050733375.1 Gemmatimonadales bacterium | reverse complement strand
GCCGACGTCCGCGTCGTGCGCAACCGCGCCCAGTCGGTCAGCACCCGGGAACAGCAGATTACCGGCCTCGCCGACGAGGAGACGTTCGGGTTTGGGGTGCGGGTACTGGTGGCGGGCGCGTGGGGCTTCGCAGCGAGCCGCGAGTTGAGCGGGCGGGAAGTGGAACGGATCGCCCGGCTCGCGGTCACCCAGGCGCAGGCCAACCGCCGGGCGGTGCGGCGGCCCGTGACGCTCGCCCCGACTCCGGCCGTGCCCGACGGGCGCTGGCAGAGCCCGATCGAGACCGATCCGTTCACCGTATCGGTCGAGGACAAGGTCGCCCTGTTGCTCCGGGCCAACGCCGAGGCACTCAAGGTGAGCGGCGCGCGGTTCGTCAACTCCTCGATGTCCTTCGTGCTGCAGGAAAAGACCTTCGCGTCCACCGATGACATCTTCACGGTGCAGCGGATCTCCCGCTGCCTGCCGCAGCTCAGCGTCACCGCGGTGGATCCCGCGGCCGGGTTTGCGACGCGGCAGTCCGCGGAGGTGGCACCGGCGGGGCTGGGCTACGAATGGGTGGTGCAAGCGGACTTCCCGGGCCGCGCGGGGCGCTGGGCCGAGGAGGCGGTGCAGCGGCTCACGGCAAAATCGGTCGAGCCGGGACGCTACGATCTGATCCTCGAGCCGAGCCACCTCTGGCTCACGATCCATGAGTCGATTGCGCATCCGACCGAGCTCGACCGGGTGATGGGCTACGAGGCGAACTACGCGGGAACGAGTTTCGCCGCGCCTCCCGAGCGGGTGGTCGGCAAACTCAAATACGGGCCCGAGTTCATGAACATCCAGGGTGACCGCTCGCAGGCGGGCACGCTCTCGGCGTGCGGGTGGGACGACGATGGGGTGGCGCCGGAGACGTATCTCATCATCAAGGACGGGATCCTGATGGATTATCAGACCACCCGTGACCAGGTGGCCTGGATCGCGCCGCTCACCGGCCGCACCCGCTCCCACGGTTGCTCCTACGGCGAGTCGTGGTCGGACATCCAGTTTCAGCGCATGCCGAACGTCTCCTTGCTTCCCGGCGAGCAGGCCCTGACCACGGAAGACCTGATCGCGGCGACCGACCGTGGGATCTACATCGTCGGCAACAGCTCGTACTCGATCGATCAACAGCGCTACAACTTCCAGTTCAGCGGCCAGGCGGCCTTCGAGGTTCAGGGCGGGAAAATCACCGGGATGCTGAAGGATGTCGCCTACCAGGCCCGGACGGTCGACTTCTGGAATTCCATGGATATGATCGGCGGCCAGGGCTCTTACCGGATCGGTGGCACCTTCAATGACGGGAAAGGGCAGCCGAGTCAGTCCAACGCGGTGAGCCACGGCTGCCCGCCCGCCCGCTTCCGCAACGTCACCGTACTCAACACCGGGAGGGACCGTGGCTGAATGGCTCTCGTGCGACGAGGCGCGGCGACTGTGTGACCGGGTGCTGTCCCTCACCCGTGCCGAGGGATGTCAGGTGAGCGTGACCTCGGGAGCACAAGGCAACACGCGGTACGCGGCGAACGAGATCTCGACCGGGGGCGACACCGCGGACGCGACGCTCACGGTGTCGGCCCGGTTCGGCAAGCGCACGGCGTCCGTCACGACCAACGCCTTTGACGACGCCGCGCTCAAGCGCGCCCAGGAGTCGAGCGAGCGGTTGGCACGGCTCGCCCCGGAAAACCCGGAGCTGATGCCGCTCCTCCCGGCCCAACGCTATGGGGAGGTGCCGGCGTTCTTCCCGGGCACGGCGGCTCTCGACGCGGCGCGCCGGGCCGACGCGGTGGCCCAGGCGACCGACGCCGTGCAGCGGGCTGGCCTCGTGGCGGCCGGATTCTTCGCCCGGACCGCCGGCGCCGGTGCCGTCGCCAACTCGGCCGGTCTCTTTGCCTACCATGCGTCGACGCTCGCGACCCATACGCTGACGGTGCGCACTCCGGAAGGCGACGGCTCGGGGTGGGCCGGCTCGGGGCACAACGACGCGGCCAAGCTGGCGAACCCCGCCGGCCTGGCCGAGCGCGCGATCCAGAAGGCACGCGGCGGCCGCGATGCCGTCCCGCTCGAGCCCGGCAAGTACACCGTCGTGCTCGAACCCACCGCGGTGGGCAACCTGCTCGGGCTGCTCGGCAACGCCTTCAACGCGCGCACCGCGGACGAAGGCCGGAGTTTCTTCTCCGTACGGGGCGGCGGCACCAAGTTGGGCCGGCGCGTGGCGGACGAGCGAGTCACGATCGTATCGGATGCACAGGACCCGGATATTCTCACGCGCCCGTACACCGGGGAGGGGCTTCCGACCGAGCGCCTGGTCTGGATCGAGAACGGCGTCCTGAAGCACTTGGCCTACGACCGCTTTTGGGCGGACAAACAGGGGGTCAAACCGACTCCGTCCGCTGGGGGCCTGCGGCTGACAGGAGGAACGAGCACGCTGGACGAGCTGATCGCGGGCGTCGACCGGGGCCTGCTCGTGACACGCTTTTGGTACATCCGGTCCGTGGACCCGCGCACCCTGTTGTTCACCGGCCTGACGCGCGACGGTGTGTTCCAGATCGAGCAGGGGCGGGTGACACGAGGGGCGCGCAACCTCCGGTTCAACGAGAGTCCGATGGCGATGCTGAGCAATCTCGTGGCGCTGGGGCGCCCTGAACGTGTCGCGGGTGGCGAGGGCGGGGGCGGGTTCGGCGCGACGCTCATCGTCCCGCCGTTGGTGGTGCGCGACTTCACCTTCACGTCGGTGAGCGAGGCGGTCTAGCAGGGTGCTGAAAAAGTGTGTTTCATGCCGCGCTCGTGTTTCCTATATTGACGCGACCTGAGCCGCGGGGGACACGGATGCGAGGCCGGAACGAGCCGCAGGGCGCGATCTTCCATTACTTCCATCCCGACGACCTGATCCCCGCTGCGCACCCGCTGCGGCGTCTCAAGACCTCCGCGGAGGCGGCGCTGCGCGAGCTCGGGTCGACCTTCACGGCGATGTACAGCGAGCGGGGCCGGCCGTCGATCCCGCCCGAGCAGCTCTTGAAGAGCCAGCTCTTGATCGCCCTCTACTCGGTGCGCTCTGACCGGCTGTTCTGCGAGCAGCTGGCCTACAACTTCCTCTTTCGGTGGTTCCTGGACCTCGCCCCGGAGGCCGCGCCCTTCGACGCGAGCACGTTCAGCAAGAATCGGGAGCGGTTGCTCGCACACGACGTCGCGCACCAGTTCTTTGACGCGGTCGTGCGCCAGGCGCGTGAGGCGGGCCTCCTCTCCGACGAGCACTTCAGCGTGGACGGAACGCTCATCGAGGCGTGGGCCTCGCTCAAGAGCTTCCGCCCCACGGCGCGCCCGAAGCGGGAGCCCCCGCCCGACGATCCCGGCAACCCGTCGGTCAACTTCCGGGGGGAGCCGCGCAGCAACGGGACGCATCAGAGCACGACGGATCCCGAAGCCCGGTTGGCCCGCAAGGGGGCGGGGCGGGAGGCGAAGCTCTGCTATGTGGGGCATGCGTTGCTCGATCATCGGCACGGCCTCGTGGTCGACTTGGCGGTCAGCGCGGCCACCGGGACGGCGGAGCGCGAGACAGCCCTGGTGCTGCTGCGCCGCCAAGCCCGCAAGCGCATCCGCCCCGCCACGCTCGCGGCCGATCGCGGCTATCACACCCGGGGCTTCATCGCGCAGTTGCGCGCGCGCGGAGTCCGTCCGCACATCGCGCTGTTCCCCGGCCGCCGCACGCCGGGGCTCGATGGCCGGACCACGCGCCACCCGAGCTACACCCTGAGCCAGCAGCTGCGGAAGCTGGTCGAGGAAGTCTGGGGCTGGGCAAAGGGGGTGGGCGGCCTGCGCAAGAGTCGGTTCGTGGGCCGAGCGCGCACCGAACTGTACGCGGTGCTGGTGGGCGCCGCCTATAACCTGCTGCGGCTGAGTCGGCTCGCGCCGCTGCCGACGTAGCCGCACGGAGGACGAGTGTTGCCAGCAACGCCACAAGCGGAAGCGAAAAGCCCCAATCGGGCCGGTGAGCGGCAACGCTCCAACGCTCATCACGCCTCGGCTGCGGTCAAGACGTCTCCGATCACCCATTCTTCAGCACCCTGCTAGGCGCCTGGGAGCGGGCTCAGAGCCAGCCCATAAAACGGGAATGGATGAAGCCCCAGGCCACCATGCACAACAGGAACGCGGCGACGACCACGAAGCCGAGCTGCCATTCGCTCGCGGGGATGTGCGCGAAATTCATGCCGAACATGCTGGCCACGAAATTCGGCACCATGATGATGACGGTCACCGCGGTCAACCGCTTCATGATGTTGCCCAGCCGGTTGAACGAGTAGAAGACCTGCACGTCCAGCGCGGCGCCCAGTAGGTCGCGATACGTGTCCAGCTCGGCCAGCACGTGCAAGGCATGGTCCTGCACGTCGGCGAAGTAGGGCCGCAGCGCGTCGGGAACCGCCCCTTGGCGACGCAGCACCTCGGCCAGGACATGGGTCGTCGGCGCGAGAAGGCGGGGCACCCGCAGCAGCTCTTTGCGCAGCCGGAACAGGTCCGCCGCCGCGCCCTCGCTCCCCTTGAAGATCTTCTCCTCGATGGCTTCGATCCGCTCCCGCACTCGGTCCTCCACGGCGAAGTAGCCGTCCACGAGGCTTTCGAACAGCGTGTAGGCCAGACACGCGATGCCGTGCGGTTGGCGACCCTCGTGTTGCTCCCATCGGCGGCGCGCCTCCTCCAACACGGTGAGCACGGCGCTCGGCCTGCGGTGGATGGTCACCAGGTAGTTTTCGCCCCAGAACAGGTTCAACTCCCGCGGCTCGAATCGGGCCCCGGTCTGCTCGGCGGCGTAGACCACGATGAAGTAGTAGCCGCCATAGGCGTCACACCGAGGGCGCTCGTGCGGCTTGGTGACTTCTTCCAGCGCCAATTCGTGGAAGCCGAACTCGCGTCGCAGCAACGCCACTTCCGCCGGACTCGGGTCCGAGATGTCGAGCCAAATGCGATTCTGCTTGTCCGCGAGCAGCGCGCGGAGCTGCTCGGGGTTGACCTCCTGCTGCAAGCCCCGGTCTCGGACGTCCACCGCCAGCCGCATCGTTCCCATGGTTCCCCCAGGGCCT
>JBOHST010000051.1:0-6106 GCA_050733375.1 Gemmatimonadales bacterium | reverse complement strand
GTTGTATACAGATCGACCACTTCAAAGCCGCTTACGATCCCGCGAGGGCATGTAAGCGCTAGAAGGCGCAACAACAGTGATCTCACCAAGAGTCCCTCATCACCATAACTGGGTTCTCTTTGCAGGGTACTTACTTTTCCTCCGGCGGTCTCTGTTCCCCTGGTGGTTTTGCCTCTTTAGCCGGCTGCACGTGAGCTGGTGGGTTTGTAGTACCCCCGGCTCCACTTTGGGCGGGGGTCGATGGCTGCGGGTTTGGAAGCCCCAGAATGATGGCTATGATCCCCGTTGTTACCTTCTTCAGTGCTGAAACCTCAAGCGACGTTGGAACGGGTGCCGCAGCTCGCGAACCATCAGCCGGCTGAGCGTCCTTAAGCGGGTTGAACGAGGGAGCTTGGTCCGGTGGCACCGGAATAGCCCCAGTCAAAAAGCCAAGCGCGAGTATGGGTGGGGCTGCCAACGCAGCACCCGCGAGGACACTAACACCCGCCGCCGCTCCACCCGCAACGGCCGCGCCACCGGCAGCGATCATTCGAATACAGTTTGAAGGAGGAATAGGACAGAGACCAAACGGATCAGTAAAGGCTACCGGGTTATTGCCGACGTAGCCATAGAGGTTGAGGCCGCCGGCGACGCCGATGGGGTCTTCCTGGGTCCAGCGGCCGGTGCGCTGGTCGTAGAACCGGTTGCGGAAAGCGCTGAGCTGCGCAGCTCCCAGCTCGTTGGGGTTACGCGAGGCGCCAAAGGAGTTGGCATTCGTTGTGCCCCCGGCATACTTGCCGCCGTTGGCGGCCCCGTAATACGCAAAGTCACCGCTCATACTGACGCCCACGGTATCGGCCACAACGTATTGCCGCCCCTGCCCGTCCGTGACGTAGTAAAGATACTTTGGCAGCCCTGGGTTGTAACCAAACAACGGATCGTCGGTGCTCGGGCCCTGCACAAATGTGTAGGCGTAGGTATAGCTGTCCTGCCCCGTCCGCACGGCATTGGGCCCGTCAAAGCCCAGGATGGGTGACCCATTCTCGCACGACCCATAGGGACGCCCGACGGGATCGTACCAGCAGCGGGTGCTGTTGTCGACGTACTGGAGACCCTGTTGGGGGACCGCGAAGATCTCCGCCGTACCGGTCGAGCGCCCCATGGCATCGAAGAAGTAGTTCCGGTACCCGAGCCAGGTCGGCTGCGGTTGGCCATTGCTGTACGGACTTTCCTGCAGTCGCGCTCCGTCCGCATCGTAGGTGTAGACTGTCGAATCGCCAGAGTAGCCCAACGACATGCGGAGCCGGTTGTGGAGCGGATCCATATTGTTGGTTTCATCGTGCGTTAGGCTCGTGGTGCCGCGCACGAAATTCCGCTTCTTGGTCCGGTTCCCCGACCCATCGTAGCGATAGATCAGCGAGTCGATGCCGGCCACATGCATCAGCAGCTGGTGCCGACTGTCGTAGCTCGCCGTGATGACGTCCAGCATGCCGAGATTCTGACCACACCCCGTCAGCCCGGTGGAATAGTTGGTCGTACGGCGGATCTGGCCGTCCACATCCACGGTTTGATGGTACACGGTAAACTTGAAGGCGTTGTAGCCGGCCGGCTGGACGTCGGGGCTCTGTGTCCCGCACACGAGCCGGAGCAGCCCATCGCCATCGTAGGCGTACTGGATGACGACGCCCCGCCGGTAGGTCACCTTGCTCCGCCGCCCCAGCGTATCCCACACAAATTGCACCGAGTCCGGCGTCGGGGGGCTGATCGGATTCCTCCAGCGCACCCCGACGACGGCCAAATCTCCACTCACCGCCGCGTAGCGATACCAGATGCTGTCGCTACTGTTCAACACGCCGACTGTGCCGATGATGTGATACGTCCGCCGCCCATTCCGGTCGTAAGCATAGGTCATGGTGTTGGGAAAGGTCCCATTCACCAAGGACTGCACCTCGCTCTTCAGCAAGCCGCGTGAGAAGTAGGTCCGCGTGATCTTGCGGTCGCGGACCGGCTGGGTCTGCGTGAGGGCCCGCCCCATCAGGTCATAGGTATACAGGATCGAATCCTTCAGCAGCGGGCTGCGGGCGGGCCACGCCTTCTTCGTGAGTTGCCCACCGGCATCCCAGACGTACCGCGTGGTGAGGCCGAGGCGGGAAACCACGGAATCCACCAGCCCGGCGCGGTTGTAAAAGGTCACTTCGGCGACCCCGTAGTCGTTTTTCTCCGTCGTCCGCCGGTTGGCGGCGTCGTACACGTATCTTCGCACCACGCTGCGCGGGTCACTGATCGAATCCAGCACGTCGATGCCAAAATACTGCCAAGTCACGAGGGGTGCCGCATACCCCGAATCGAAAGGTTCGACGTGCTGCTTGGACTGCAGCACGCGGTTCAATGGGTCGTACACGAATTCTGTGTTGTGCCCCGCGGGATCATAGACTCTCGTAACGCGCTGGACGCCGTCGCGGGTGTAGGTACGTACCCGCAGCATCGGGGAGGTGTCACTCAACAGGTTTCCGAGGGTGTTAAAGGCGAAGCCGGTGCGTAGGTTCGTCAGAGGCTTGGTCTTCGTCAGGGTGTCCCACGCCGGCACCTGCTGTTCTGTCACGGCTTGGACGAGCCCGATCAACGAGCCGGTCGGAACGTAATCGAAGTGGGTGACGTGCCCGTTGGGGGCCGTCGCATCGGTCGCTAGGCCCCAGGTGTTATACACATAGCGCGTCTTGAGGCCTTCGGGATCGATCACCGTGTCAGGAGAATCCTTCGTGTTCGCAGAGAAGTAGGTCCACCTCGTCACCGCCGTGGGGAGGCCTGCAACTCCCAAATGCGAGGTACTGTCGCGCATTTCGGTGAGATTCCCCCTTGCATTCCAGAGCATCCGGACTCTCCGACCATCGGCGTAGGAGACCAGCGTGTCCAGCGCCGGCACGAGCGCGTTTCCCCGTGCCACGGTTGTCACGCGGCCGAGGGGGTCCGTAATGCGGGTCGGCGCACCCCAGCGATCCACCCGAAACACGGCCGTGTCGCCCACATTGGTCCGTGGGCCGTCGACCTTCGTGTAGATCAGGGCCGTGTCGACCGCCGTCTGGCCCGTTGGCCCGACCGCTAGGCCGCGCTCGTCCCACGGGTAAAAGACGGTCTTCGCCGTATCACCCGTACTCGGGTTGAGCGGCACCTTGACGGAATCGACCCGCAGCCCCTGCGGGTAGAAGAACTTCGTTGTGTAGCTCCGCCTTGTGGTCCGTGATGTCATCCGGCCGACCCCGTCGTAGCCGAATCCGGTCGAGTACGTATCGGGGTCCAGGAGACTCGTAAGCCGCCCGCTGCTGACCGTGGCGTCCAACACCCGGCCGGCCGGATCGGTGATCCTGTCCAGTTTGCCCGATGCGTAGGCGAGCGTGTATGTCGTGCCGGCGATCCCCGGCGGGACGGTAATGCTCTTCAGGGTGTCCGGGTACAGGGGAGTCTGGTCCAGGCTCCACGTCAGGACCGTAGACTGACCGGTCCGGTTTGTTGTTCTGACGTGCAGCGCGCGGTTCCCGGAGCAGCACGACTTGAACGTGACCTTGACGCCGTGCCGCATTGTCCGCCGGTACCAGCTAGCGCTCGCGCTGTCAAAGCGCACCAGCGTATCGCGAAAGGCCCCCGCCGCCGCGAGCCACACGTCCGTCGCAATGTTGCGGTACACCTTGGCGGAGCCGTCGCCCCCGATCCAGAGGATCTTGTTGCCCGGCTGGTTCAGGCGCAGCTCTTCGACGCCCACCAGGCTCCAGCCCGTGCCGTACCGACTCGCTGCCCGGTTGACGATCAGGAGCGTGTCAGAAACGCTGGTTTCGGACGTCGCATCGGCGTACTGATTCCGCACCATCAAGGTGAACGGATAGATGCCGCTGGAATCAGCGGCGCCATCGTGCGCGATGACGATCTGCCGAGCGAACGGACCGGTGGTCCACGCGTTGTAGGTTGCCGAGTCTCGTGGGATGCCATTCAGTGAGAGCCGCACGAATACCGATAGGGGCACACTCAACCCGGTCTCGTCCACGGTCGCTGCCACGATCGGCCGGGGGACGGCCTGCACTGAGCTATACAGCAGGGTGAGGCTTCGCTCCCGACCCATGGTGGAATACCCCGGCAGGCCATGCGTCACGGTCAGGTCCCCGCACTGCCACGCCGCCGCTTCGCCAGCCCCCGAAGTCAGACACAACGAGCGATCGCGGTTGTCACCGTTGTGGTTGCGCAGGGCCACCGGCGGCCCGCTCAGCGCGACGATCGGCACGTTGAAGTACCCCGTGTCCTCTGCCGACGCGTTCGACGCGCGCAGCACGATTCGCCCGGTTCCTGGAGCGCCGACATCATAGGTCGCAGCATCCGTCTTCGATGCCCCGGCGGCGATCGTGAGTGTTGGTTGATCCACATCCGTGCAGATGACGCCGCCTGCGCCCCAACACGTGATGGTGAAGGTGGCGGACGCACCCCCAGTGTTCGTCACGGTGAACACGGCGCTGTAGCCACCAGTGTTGGCGACTCGCACGGGGGTTGTGGCGCCGTCCGGGGTGACCGTCACACCGCCCGGGACCAGCGGGACGATCTGGGCGTTGCTGGTCGCCGCAATGAGAACAAACGGCACGAGGACTGCGGCCCCACGCACTGCGATAGGGAGGGCCAGGCGACGAAACGAGGTGGCGGATGGGGAACCGAGCCAAAGGAGCGGGGTGCGCATGCGAAGCTCTACCGAGGTTGGTGACGGCCCCGCCTCAAGCATTCCCCGTGCCGACTGACCGATGTTGGTTCCCTGGAGCGTAACGCTCGGCGCCGCGACGTGTTGACATTCCCTCACCCCGGCGCCGTTAGCGCGGCGCATGCACAGGCAATGTGTGCTCTTGTCGCCGGGGCTTGTGCATCCCTCACGAATTCGTGCACAACCGGAACAGTGCCGCTTGTGCGTCTCGGGCGAAGGAACGGTCCTCCTCCTGCGACCTTCCCTCTGCACCTGAAGGCGATTCTGGAGTTTTGGCCGAATCGACCGGCTGGCACGCCCCCTGCCTAAAGCAGGAGCGACCTCGGAGATGGAGAACGCGCGCGATGGGCACGCCGCTCATGCCGAAGCTGCCGGTGACGGACGCTTTCGACGCCGGCTACCTCGAGTACAACGGTATCCTGCCGCTCGAGATCGTCGACCAGCGGTTGCGGGTGGCTGTGGTGGGCGAGCCGGCCGTGGAAGTCCTCGACGACCTCGAGCGCTCGTTCGATGCACGGCTCGAGCTCGTCTCAGTCACCAAGGAAGAGCTCCACGAGGCGATCCGGCGCGCCTACGCCGCGGCGGAGTCCGTCGTCGAGTTGGTGCGCGACCTGGACGGCGTCGTCGGCCCGGGAGGCGAGGGCGCGGACGGCGATATGGTGGACGCCCGCGATCTCGCGAACCAGCCCCCCGTCATCCGGTTCGTCAACCTCTTGATCCGCGAGGCACACGACGCCCGCGCATCCGACATCCACCTCGAGTCCACCCGCGAGGGATTACGCGGGCGGTTCCGCGTCGACGGCGTGTTGACCGAGGTCCCGAGCCCTCCAAAAACGCTGCAGGCGGCGGTGGTGTCGCGTGTAAAACTCCTCGCCGACTTGGACATCGCCGAACGGCGCGCTCCGCAGGACGGGCGCATTCGGGTCCGGCTCGAGGAGCGGGAGCTGGATCTCCGTGTCTCGACGGTGCCGACGCTGTACGGCGAATCGGTGGTGCTGCGCCTGCTCGACCGGGGCGGCCGACCCGTCCGCCTGGAAGAACTGGGGATGGCCCCCGACACGTTGGCGCAGTTCCAGGCGCTGGCGCAGCGGCCGCACGGCATCCTCCTGGCCACCGGCCCCACCGGCAGCGGTAAGACGACCACCCTCTACGCCGCCCTCGGCCTGCGGCGGCGCGACGCGGAGAAAATCATCACCGTCGAAGACCCAGTGGAATACCACCTCGACGGCGTCACACAGGTCCCGGTGAATGTCAAAGCCGGGATGAGTTTCGCCGCGGCGCTGCGCAGCCTGCTGCGCCAGGACCCGGACGTCCTGATGGTGGGGGAGATGCGCGACGCTGAGACGGCGGCGATCGCCGTGCAGGCGGCGATGACCGGGCACCTCGTGTTCTCCA
>JBOHST010000050.1:0-21847 GCA_050733375.1 Gemmatimonadales bacterium | reverse complement strand
AACGGCTCCGGCAAGAGCACACTCGCCCAGGTGCTGGCCGGCCACCCGGCCTACCAGGTGACGACGGGGACGGCGCGCTACGAAGGAAAGGATCTGCTCGACATGGATCCCGAAGAGCGGGCCCGTGGGGGCTTGTTCCTCGCGTTCCAGTACCCGGTCGCGATTCGCGGCATCACCAACAGCTACTTCCTCCGCTCGGCGGTCAACGCCATCCGCAAGCACCAGGGACTGACGGAGCTCGATCCGCTCGATTTCCTCCAGGTGCTCGAGGACAAGCTCAAGGCCATCGGGTGGGACGACAGCCTCATGAATCGGGCCGTGAACGAGGGCTTCTCGGGCGGCGAAAAGAAGCGCAACGAGATCCTGCAGCTTGCCGTGCTCGAGCCCAAGCTCGCGATCCTCGATGAGACCGATTCGGGGCTCGACATCGACGCGTTGAAGACCGTCGCCGAGGCGGTGAACCGGCTGCGCGGCCCCGAGCGGTCGTTCGTCGTGGTGACGCACTACCAGCGCCTGCTCAACTACATCGTCCCGGACCGGGTGCACGTGCTCGCCGACGGCCGCATCGTGAAGTCCGGCGGCAAGGAATTGGCGCTCGAGCTCGAAGCAAAGGGCTACGACTGGGTGAAGCCGGAGGCAGCGGTCGCGTGACGACGGCATCGGCCATCGCGCCCTGGATCAGCCAGTTTCGCGAGTTCGCCGCGAACGGAGCGAGCGGGGCGCCGGCCTGGCTGCGGGAGCTGCGTGACGCGGCGATCGGCCGCTTCGCCGAGCTCGGTTTCCCGTCGACACGCCAGGAGGAGTGGCGCTTCACCAGCGTCCAGCCGATCACCGAATCGGCGTTCATCCCGGCGCGAGCGCCCGCGTCACGCCTGCCCGGGGCGTCCGCGCTTGCGCCGTTCCTGGTGGCGGGACCGCGGGCCGTGTTCGTGAACGGTCGCTTCATCGCATCGCTCTCGACGACGGCGGGCATGCCCGCGGGCGCGTGGCTCGGCAGCCTGTGGCAGGCGTTGCAATCGAAGCCCGATCTGGTGCGGGCGCATCTGGCGCGCTACGCGCGCGCCGACGCCCACGGGTTCGCGGCCCTCAATGCGGCGTTCATCAAGGACGGCGGCTTCGTGTATCTCCCCGCGCGGACCGTCGTGGCGGAGCCGTTGCAGCTCGTGTTCCTCATCGTGGCAGGGGGCGACCAGGCGGTGGCGCACCCGCGCACGCTCATCGTGCTCGAGCGCGAGGCGGCGGGACAGGTGGTCGAAACGTACGCATCGATGGACGGCGGGACGTATCTGACCAACGCCGTCACCGAGCTGGTGCTGGGCGACGGCGCCCGGGCGCATCACGCGCGGGTCCAGCGTGAGAGCGAGCGGGCCTACCATATCGCGACCAACCTGTCGCACCAGGGCCGCGACAGCCGCCTCGTATCCACCACGGTGGCCCTGGGCGCGGGGTTGTCGCGTCACCACGTGAGCGCCGTGCTGGACGGGACCGGGGCGTATCTGCTGCTGAACGGGCTCTCGGTTCTGGATGGCCGGCAGCACGTGGATCATCACACGTCGATCGACCATGCCCGGCCTCACGGGGAGAGTCACGAGTTCTTCAATGGGGTGTTCGATGGCGAATCGCGCGGCGTCTTCAACGGGCGGATCATCGTCCGACCCGGCGCGCAGCGCACCGACTCGAAACAGACCAACAACAACCTCTTGCTCTCGACGACGGCGCGGGCCGACAGCCAACCGCAGCTGGAGATCTACGCCGACGACGTGAAGTGCACGCACGGCTCGACGGTGGGCCCGCTCGACGAAACGGCCTTGTTCTACCTGCGGAGCCGAGGCATCGGCCCGGACGAGGCCCGCGGCCTGCTCACCTACGGCTTCGCCGCTCAGATTCTCGACCAGGTGGAGATCCCCGGCGTGCGTGACGGGCTTGATCGGATCGTGCGCGGTCGGCTGGGGGTGGCCGAATCGCAGCGCGGCGCGGCGTGACCAGCACCCGGGCGCCTGCCCCGGCGGCACGGGCGAGACTCGACGTCGCGAGTCTGCGCGCCGACTTCCCCATTCTCCGGACGTCGGTTCGCGGCAAGCCGCTGGTGTACCTCGACAATGCCGCGACGAGCCAGAAACCCCGGTCGGTGATCGAGCGGCTCGAGCGATACTACGCGGAAGAAAACGCCAACATCCATCGAGGCGTCTATTACCTGAGCGAGCGCGCGACCGCGGCGTACGAGGGGGTGCGCGCGCTGGCGCGCGCGTTCATCAATGCCCGCGAGGCGCGCGAGGTGGTCTTTGTGCGCGGGACGACCGAGGGAATCAACCTGGTCGCGTCGAGCTGGGGCCGGCACAATCTGGAACCCGGCGACGAGGTGCTGATCTCGGCGATGGAGCACCACTCGAACATCGTGCCCTGGCAGCTGATCTGCGAGGAGCGCGGCGCCACGCTGCGGGTGATCCCCATGAACCGCCGCGGTGAGCTGCTGCTCGACGAGTACGCGCGGCTGTTGGGGGATCGCACCAAGATCGTCGCGGTCGCCCACGTGTCGAACTCGCTCGGGACGGTCAATCCGGTTGCCGAGATTGTCCGCCTGGCTCACGCGCGCGGGATCCCGGTGCTCGTCGACGGCGCCCAGGCGGCCCCGCACATCAAGATCGACGTCCAGGCGCTGGGGTGCGACTTCTACACGGTCTCGAGCCACAAGATGTTCGGGCCCACAGGCATCGGACTGCTCTATGGCCGGGCCGAGCGGCTCGACGGGATGCCACCCTATCAGGGTGGCGGTGACATGATCAAGTCGGTGACCTTCGCCAAGACGACCTACGCGGGCCTCCCTGCCAAATTCGAGGCGGGAACGCCGAACATCGCGGGCGGCATCGGCCTCGGCGCGGCAATCGAGTACCTCGCCGGGCTCGACTGGAGCCTCGTGGCCGCTCACGAGCAGGACCTGCTCGAGTACGCCACTACCCGCCTCGGCGAGATCCCCGGCGTGCAGCTCATCGGCACCGCGGCTCACAAGGCGAGCGTCGTGTCGTTCGTGGTGGAGGGGGTGCATCCCCACGACGTCGGCACCATCGCCGACCAGGACGGGGTGGCGATCCGCACCGGCCACCACTGCACCCAGCCGGTGATGGATTTCTTCCGCGTTCCCGCGACGGCGCGCGCATCGCTCGCGTTCTACAATACCCGCGCGGATGTCGATGCGCTCGTCGCGGCCATTCACCGGGTCCGGAATGTGTTCGGTTGATGGTCGATCTCACCGAGCTGTATCAGCAGGTCATCATCGAGCACAACCGCAGTCCCCGGAACTTCAAGAAACTCAGCGCGCCGAATCGACGAGCCGAGGGGGACAACCCACTGTGTGGGGACAAGATCACCCTCGAAGTCCAGCTCGACGGCGACGTGATCACGGACATCGGGTTTCAGGGGTCGGGGTGCGCCATTTCCCAGGCATCGGCTTCACTCATGACCTCGGCCGTGCAGGGTAAGACGACGCCGGAGGCCGAGGCGCTGTTTCGCCGGGTTCACGAGATGCTGACATCGGCGACCACCGCCCCGGTCGACGCGGCGTCGGTGGGCAAGCTCGCGGCCCTGGCGGGCGTGCGGCAATTCCCGATGCGCGTGAAGTGCGCGAGCCTCTCCTGGCACACGCTCCACGCGGCCCTGCAGTCGGCGGCGCAGCCCGTCTCGACCGAGTAATTTCCCTCCCCTGAAACTTCGGCTGCCGCGTACCGTTTCCCAACGGGAGCTATGACCACGTCCATTCTCGACGTCGATCGCGTGACCAAACGGTTCGCCGGCCACACGGCCGTCGACGCGCTCTCGCTCAGTGTGCCGCCGGGAGTCATCTACGGGTTGCTGGGCCCGAACGGCGCAGGCAAGAGTACGACGATCCGCATGATCATGAATATCATCGCACCGGACGAGGGCAGCGTCCGTTTGTTCGATGGCGGGACGGCGCGCGACCACGCAAGGTGGATCGGGTTCCTCCCGGAGGAGCGCGGCCTCTACCCCAAGATGCGGGTGTTGGACGTGTTGGTGTTCCTAGCGGAGACGAAGGGGATGGACCGGCGCGCCGCGCGCTCCAAGGCGCTCGAGTGGCTGGAACGGATGGGTCTGAGGGAATGGCAGCTGCGGAAGGTGTCGGAGCTGTCGAAGGGGATGCAGCAAAAGGTGCAATTCATCTCGACCCTGCTGCACGATCCCAACCTGGTGATCCTCGACGAACCGTTTGCGGGGCTCGATCCGGTGAATGCCGAGGTGATGCGGGAGACCGTGCTCAATCTCAGGCGGCGCGGCAAGACAATCCTCTTTTCGACGCACATCATGGAGCATGCCGAGAAGCTCTGTGATTACGTCTCCATCATCGCCCGGGGGTCGAAGCTCGTGGATGATACCCTCACACGCGTGAAGGAAGCGCATAGTGGGCGGCATGTCGTGGTGAGCTTCGACGGCAGCCTGGGAAACGCCGCCAGCGTGTTTGCCGACCCACGGCTCGTCGCGCGGCTCCAGGATTTCGGTCCCTATGTGGAGGTCGAGCTTGCACCGGGGGCGGACGCTCAAGAGATCTTGCAGGCCCTCGTGGGCTCGGGAGCGCGGCTGTCGAAGTTCGAGCTCGCCGCCCCATCGCTACACAAGATCTTCGTAGATCTCGTGGGGCCGGAAGCGGTGGAGGCAAGGGCCCAGGCGGCCGTCCATGCGTAAGATGATGGCCGTCATCCGGCGGGAGTTCGTCGAGCGGGTCCGAACCAAATGGTTCTGGATCGGAACGATTCTGGGGCCAGTGTTCTTTGGAGGAATCATACTGCTGCGGGTGCTCCTCGCGTCGCACTCAGGTGCGGAACGTCGCGTCGCTGTCGTAGATGGAACGACCAGCGACGCCGGCGCGCGGTTGGTCGAGGGCCTCAGCGCGAGTCTGGAACGCTTCCACTTCACGAGGGTTGCCCCCTCACGGGGTATCCTCGACTCCCTCACCGCCGCCGTGATCGGTAAGCGGCTCGATGGATTCCTGGCGGTGTCGGAGAGTACGTTCAACCTCGGCATAGCCGAGTACTGGGGCTCGAACGTGTCCTCGCTCAGAGACATGGGGGAACTCCAAGCCGCGCTCGGCCGACAAGTGTTCGCGATCCGCTTGGAGCGCCGCGGGATCGATCCCGGGATCGTTCGCGACGCGGAGCTCCCAGTTGAGCTGGCGACGCAGAAGATCACCGGAACAAAGGTGACGGGGGAAAGCGGCGCCCAGGCGTTCACCCTGGCGTTCGGGATGGCCATCATCCTTTTCCTGGCGATACTCCTCTACGGGATCAACGTGATGAGCTCGGTCCTGGAAGAGAAAACGACGCATATCGTCGAGGTGCTTGTGAGCACCCTGCGACCGTTCGAGCTCATGCTCGGCAAGGTGATCGGCGTGGGCGCCGTCGGCATCGTGCAGCTCACGGTCTGGCTCCTGTCTGTGAAAATCATCGCTGGCCAGCAGAGTCGGTTGGCGTCCTTCACGGAATTGAACGGTGGCGGCACGACCCCCTTCCAGTTGCCTCAGGTGTCCACGGCGACGATGGCCGTGTTCGTCACCTACTTTCTGCTCGGGTATTTCCTCTACGCGGCGATTTTCGCGGCGGTGGGAGCGATCTCGGGGAGCGAGCAGGAAGCGCGACAGGCGCAGACTCCCGTGAGTCTCCTTCTGATGGTTCCGTACTTCTCGATCTTCACGATTCTCAACGACCCCAACAGCTCGTTCGCGACGTGGTTGACCTTCATTCCGTTCTGGTCTCCCATCGCTGGCCCCGTGCGCTGGTCGGCCTCAGAAATCCCGGTCCGTGATTTGGTGGCGTCGCTCGTCGTGTTGACGGCATCGGTCCTGGCGGTCACGTGGTTGGCGGCGCGGGTCTATCGAGTGGGGATCCTGATGACGGGAAAGCGGCCGGGTTTCCTCGAGGTCATGAGGTGGATCCGGACGCCGTAGATCGTTATTTCAGTCCCCCGATCCAGTACTGTAACTATCCCAATTGCTGGTTTTGCCGCATTTTCCAGTTCTTTGGATCGTGAATCTGTGGGGTGCGAACGTGCTGAGGCAATGCATCAGGCTTGCTTCCTACGGCGTTCCAACACAGACCGCGTAACCGATTGCGACACTAATGCTTGGCATTGACGTCCCACCGTAGTATTTGCTGCGTTACTTTGCCAGAGGTGTAGTTTTTCCACCACAGTAGTTGCATGCGCACGTCAAAACGTGGCATCGGCACTACTGATCGCCCTTCCAGGTGTTGCCTCCGTACCCACAAAATGCGCCACGGCGTCGTGGAATAGGGGTTGCGTTCCTGCGGCGCCACGGGTGGCGCATGTCATCCCGAGTGCTCGTGCCCGGTCACGGGCGTAACCACGACTTGGGCCCACGGGCCCGGGAGGATTCCGATGAAGCAGCTGTGGGAGCGGGTGTGGAGCGACGACTCCGGCCAGGGCATGGTCGAGTACGCGTTGATCGTCGCGCTGGTCGCGATCGGGTTGATCGCGGTGTTCTTGTATCTGCGGAATTCGGCGGGGACGGTTCTCGACACCGCAGCCGATTCGCTCAAGGCCCAGCCTTCTGCGGGTTACGTCCCCACTCCGTGACGAGACAGTCAATTGCGTGGCAGGCTGAGGGGCCGGAGGCAGTTCCGGCCCCTCGCTTTCCCCGAAGCGTCATGACGGAGCGATGACGAACCTTGTACCGGTAACGCTTACCACGCTGCTGCTGCTCGCGTGCTGGTTCGACCTGCGCGAACGTCGCATTCCCAATGCGCTGACGCTCGCCGGTGCGATGGCGGCGCTGCTGTTGCGCAGCGCGTGGGGTTGGGGTTCGGTCCTGGAAGGCGCCGCTGGAGCGGGCCTCGCTGTCGTGGCGACGCTGGTGCCGTTCGCGCTCGGGTTCTTGGGCGGCGGCGACGTGAAGCTGCTGGGAGCTGTGGGCGCTTTCATGGGGACAGACCGGCTCTTCGGTGCACTGCTCTTCGTGGCAGTCGCAGGGGGACTTCTGGCGGTGTTCGAGGCGATGCGGCGGCGGGCAATGGGGCGGGTACTCGTGAACACCTACGGCTTCGCCAGACGGTGGGTGCTGTTCGGCCGGGCCGGCGTCACGCCGACCCTCGAGTCACCCGAGGTCATGTCCGTGCCATATGGTGTCGCGATCGCGGTCGGATCGCTGCTGTGGTGGTTCTTCGGAGGGGGGAGCGTATGAGGCGCATGCGAAGCGACGAGAGCGGGCAGGCGATGGTCGAATTCGCGATCGTGTTGCCGCTCCTGCTGATGCTGACGATCGCCGTGTTCGAGTTTGGGCGGGCGTATAACGTGTATCACGCCGTGACGGACGCCGCGCGGCTGGGGGCGCGCAGCGCGGTAGTGGCCGACCCCGGTACGACCCAGGACTCGGTGTATGCGATCATCCGGCGGGCGCTGGCGCGGTCGTCGATCGACACGGCCGGCACGACGATCACGCTGACTGGGTGGCGCGCCGGCACGGGGACGCCGGCGACGGTCACGATTCGGTCCCCCTACCAGTTCGTGTTTCTGAGGCCGTTCATGAAGTGGTCGTCGAGTGATGCGGCTCTCACGCTCACGTCGACCTTCGTGATGAGAAACGAATGAGTCAGGCACGCGGAACCATGAGACAACAAGCACGCGAGACCATGAGGAGACCGCTGTGAGGCAACGCCGACCTTTGCTCATCCTGCTGCTGGCGCTGGTGTCCGGCGGATCAGCGGCCTACATCGCTCTGGCATACCTGCGGGAGCGCACGCCGCGGCTGGTCGCCGCCGAAGCACCGCGCATGCAGGTGGCCGTCGCGGCCCGCGCCCTGCCACTCGGGACGATACTCCGGCAAGAGGACGTTCGGATGATCGGCTGGATGGGCGACGCGGTCCCGCCCGGGTACCTGAGCGAGGCGGAGGCTGTGGTGGGACGCGGGCTCATCGCGTCGGTGCAGCCCAACGAGTTGTTGATGGAAGCAAAGCTCGCTCCACGGGGCGCGGGCGGCGGACTGTCCGTCACGATTCCCGAGGGCATGCGCGCCGTGAGCGTGCGCGTGGACGACGTCATCGGCGTGGCCGGCTTTGTACTGCCGGGCAGCCGGGTGGACGTCGTGCTGACGCTGCCGCCGAGGCTCGACCGGAAGGAGACGGTCACGCAGGCCGTGCTGCAGAGCGTCCCGGTGCTCGCGGCCGGGCAGATCGTGCAGCAGGACGCTCAGGGGAAACCGATGACCGTTTCGGTCATCACCCTGCTGGTCTCGCCCCAGGATGGAGAGACGCTGATCCTGGCGGCGAATGAAGGGAAGATCCAGCTCGCGCTGCGGAACACCCTCGATCTCGCCGAGACGAGGACGGCCGGGGCGAATTCCCGGACCCTCCTGCTCGGGCAGCGACAAGTTTCGGGCGGCACCGTGCGGCTCCGCAACCCTGCCCCCGACGCGGCAACGACCGTGGTGGAGGCCTACAAGGGCGGCGTCCGGACTCTCATCAAGTTCTGAAACGAGGCGTAATCGTGGAACGGAATTCCTGTGGAGGGAAGGTGGTAGCGGCAGGGCGCGTTCGGGCCTGCGCGGCCTTCCTCATCGTCCTGGGGGCGTTCGGCGGCCGCGATGCCACTGCCCAGCGTGTCGACACGCGGGCGGAGCGAATCGTCACGGTCTCGGCCGGAGCGTCGGCACTGTTCACGTATGACGCTGCCGTGGAGCGCTTCTCGATCGGAGATCTCGCCGTCGCCGACGCCGTCGCCGTCTCGCCGCGGGAAGTGCTGGTCACGGGCAAGAAGCTCGGCTCGACCAGCCTGCTCGTCTGGGACCGGGCCGGTGGGGTCAAGGTCTACTCGGTCGAGGTGACCGCGGATGCGCCCGCTCTCGAGCGGTACCTGCGGACGCTGTTTCCGCAGGACTCGATCGCCGTGTCGGCCAGCTCCAATACGGTCACGCTGAGCGGTCGGGTGCGCAACGCGGCAGTCATCCGGCAGGCGGGGGATATCGCCAAGGCGACGGGAGCGGTGGTGATCGATCGGCTCCAGGCGCCTCCAGGGCGGCAAATCCTGCTGCAGGTCCGCTTCGCGGAAGTCGACCGCAGCGCCGCCCGGGAAATGTCCAGCTTTCTGGGGACCCGGAATCCGGACCTGCTCGCCAAAGGCCCCGTGGACTACACCGTGGAAACAGTGTCCGACGGCTTACTGCGGCTCTTTCTCCTGAACGCGAATTCCGACTTCGAAGCGATCATTCGCACCCTGCGCTCGCGTGGGGAGTTCCGCAGCCTTGCCGAGCCCAACCTCCTGACCCTCCCCGGTGAGGAAGCATCGTTCCTTGCCGGCGGCGAGTTCCCGTTCCCGAGCGTCCAAGGCGGCGGGCAGGCGGGCGCAGTATCGATTGTGTTCAAGGAGTTTGGCATCCGGCTCAAGTTCACCCCGACGGTCACCGAGGACGGCACCATCCGGCTGCACGTCATGCCTGAGGTCTCGTCGCTGGACTTCGCCAACGGGCTGACGTTCAGCGGGTTTCAGATTCCGAGCCTGCTGACGCGGCGCGCCGAGACGACGGTGGAGCTGCGGGACGGCCAGCACCTTGCCATCGCGGGGTTGCTCGACAATTCGTGGACCAAGGACGTCACGAAGATCCCGTTCCTTGGCGACATCCCCATCCTCGGGGAGTTCTTCCGCTCGACCAGCGCTCAGCAGAAGCGCACGGAGCTGCTGGTCGTGGTGACCCCGCGGTTGGTCGAGGCCAGCAACACCGCGCCGGCGCTCCCCACCGGTGAGGTGGGCACGTGGAACTGGGATCGGTCGCTTCAGGGCTCGCCCAAGCCCCAGGGTCCCTAAGGTGGTCGGAGGCAATACTATGCGCGGAAACAGAGGGGTCCTTCGGAGCGAACGCGGCGCGGCGTTGGTGTTGACGGTCGTCGCGATTACCACCGTTCTCGGGTTCATGGCGCTCGCGATCGATCTCGGGATGCTGTTCGTGGCGCGCAACGACGCGCAGCGCGCTGCGGACGCCGCCGCGCTGGCTGGGGCGAGCGCCTTCCTCGACAACGAGGGGAGCTACGCCGTTGGCCCCGCCACCAACCGGGCCATGGAGTACGCGCTCCGCAACACCTTCCAGAACGGGCCGATCGATTCGAGCGAGGTCACGATCCGAGTGGTGCCCGAGAGCCTGCGCGTCGACGTCTGGATCCAGCGCGACTCGGTGCAGACCATGTTCGCTCGCATTCTCGGCATGCGCTGGGTGCCCATCGGCGCCTACGCCGCCGCACAGGCCGCGGATGCGGGCAGCGCCAAGTGCCTGAAGCCGTTCGCGGTGCCGGACATCTGGCACGATGAGAATGGCGACGCGAACCTGAACCGCGTGTGGGACACCGGGGAGACGTGGGCCTACGGCGACTCGCCGGGCGACCTCTATTCCCCCTATACCGGCCCCGGAGGGGCGACGACGGAGACCGGATACGGCAGCGCCTGGCGCAATTTTACAACGCCCGTCACGGGCGACTACGGCCGCCCCATCAAGATCAAGATTACGGACCCGCAGGATGCCGAGACCCCCTCGCCCGGGATCTTCCTGCCGTGGCGCCTTCCCTATGACCCCTCGCAGGGGACGTGCACGCAAGGCGGCGGCGGCGGGGGCGGGGCGGCGACCTACCGTCAGAACATCTGCACCTGCAACACGACGGACATCGCGCTCAACACGCCCTACGAGATCGAGCCCGGTAACATGGTCGGGCCGACCTGGCAGGGGGTGACCGAGTTGATCGACGACGATCCGGGCGCCTACTGGGATGAGACCACGCAGAGCGTCAAGGGCTCGTCGTTTGGCAGCGCCTGGATGAATAGTCCGCGCATCATCAAGATCGCCCTGTGGGCCCCGGGGCAGATTCAAAAGTCGGGGATGCAGACCATCGAGTTCAACAACTTCGCGCTGATGTTCATCGAGGCGCAGAACCAAATGAAGGACCCCGTGACCGGCCGGTTCCTGTACTACGCCACCGGCAGCGGCTCGGGGAGCGGCTCGCTCGTCAAAGTCCTACGACTGGTCAAATAAACGACGGAATGGAGCGCTGAGTGCTGACTGGCGTGCTGATATCGACCGACGCCGCGTTCCGCGAGGTGCTGCGGCGGGTGCTCGAGGGAGAGGGTCGCATCGAGCTGGCGATGGAGATCGCCGTGCCGTTCGGGGAGATCACGGAGGAGCAGATCGCCGAGCTGCGACGCTGCGACCCCCGGGTTGTGTTCCTGGATTTCGACCAGGATCCGGCCACGGCGGTCAGCTTCGCGCGGTTTCTCACCGACGGGAGCCCGCAGCGTGCTATCATCGGCGCCGGTCCGGCGTTGGCGGCCGACATGCTGCTCGAGGCGATGCGCGCCGGTGTCGCCGAGTACCTTCCCAAGCCGGTGACGGATGAGGCGGTGAAAGCCGCCCTGGAGCGGGCGGCTCGCCGGCTCGGGTTGGCGTCGGCCAGCCGGGACCCGGGGCAGCTCTTCACCGTGTTCAGCCCGAAGGGCGGCGCCGGCACGACGTCGGTGGCCACCAACTTGGCCATCGTGCTCCACCGATTGGGGGGCAAGCGGACGCTGCTCGTGGATCTCGATTTCGAGCTCGGGGAGGTGGCGGTCCAGCTCGGCGTGCGGCCGAGGTTCAGCTTCGTGGACCTGGTCCAGAACTTCCACCGCATCGATGCGGGCCTACTCGCCTCGTTCATCGAGCATCACGAGTCCGGGGTCGATTTCCTGTCCGCGCCGTTCCACCCGGAACCAGCGGACACGCCGGGTCGCGACCAGATCCGCGCCATCCTGCACTACCTCAAGCGCCAATACGACTATGTCGTCGTCGATACGCCGAAGTCGTTCTCGCTGGACACACTGGCGGCGTTTGAGGAAGCCGACCGCATCCTGCTCGTGACCACGGTGGACGTGCCGTCGCTGCGCAACCTCCAGCGGTGCCTCCCGCTGCTCGACCGCGTGGCGGGCAAGGATCGCGAGCGCCTGCGACTCGTCGTCAACCGCTACCATCCGGACGACGTGATCTCGCTCGATGACGTGCGCAAGGGCGTCGGCCTGCAGGTGTATTGGACGCTCAGCAACGATTATGAGACGGTAAGCCGCTCGATCAACTCCGGCACACCCGTGGCCGGCAACGGGGCACGGTCCCGCTACGCCCGCGATCTCCAGGCCCTGGGCGCCGATATCGTCGGGGCGGGCGCGCCATCGCGGGCCAGCGGAGTCCGGCGGATCGGGGAGCTCCTGGGCCGTCTGCGCCGGCGTACCGAAACGGAGACACTATGACCAGCGACGGACGGCGTCCTTCGGGAACCGTTGCCGTACCCCCGGTCGCTGCGGGCGACGGGAAGCGCCGTTCCATGCCGTGGCAAACACCGGTAGGGGGCGACGCGGGTCGTGCAGCGCCCGAGAGCAGTGGCGCGACGTTCTCGCAGATCAAGACGCGGGTACACCGGCGCATCCTCGAACGGCTCAACCTCTCGAACCTCGACAAGCTGGAGCGTGAGGAGGTCGTTGCCGCGATCGCCAAGGTCGTTCAGGATCTGGTGGCGCAGGAGCAGCTGCCCCTGAACCTGGGCGAGCGGGAACAGCTCGTGCGGCAGGTTGTGGACGAGATTTTCGGTTTGGGGCCCCTCGAGATCCTCATGCAGGACCCGGACGTGGCGGACATCCTCGTCAACACCTATTCCCAGGTCTATGTAGAGCGGCACGGGAAACTGGTGACCACCGACGTCCGCTTCCAGGACGACAAACACCTGCTGCAGGTGATCGACCGGATCGTCTCGGCCGTCGGCCGCCGCATCGACGACTCCTCCCCGATGGTAGATGCCCGGCTCCCCGATGGCTCGCGGGTGAACGCGATTATCCCCCCGCTGGCGATCGACGGACCGCATCTCTCCATCCGGAAGTTCAAGCGCGACGCCATGAGCGGGGAGGATCTGCTCCAGCTGGGGAGTGTGACGCAGCCGATGCTCGAAGTATTGGGCGGGATCGTGCGCGCGCGGCTGAACGTGCTCATCTCTGGTGGCACCGGCGCCGGAAAGACGACACTGCTCAACATCTTGTCGTCCTTCATCCCATCGGACGAGCGGATCGTCACGATTGAGGATTCGGCCGAGCTGCAGCTCCGCCAACCCCATGTTGTGCGACTCGAGACGCGGGCGCCCAACATCGAGGGCCAGGGCGCGGTCACGCAGCGCATGTTGCTCGTCAACGCGCTGCGCATGCGCCCGGAGCGCATCGTGATGGGCGAAGTCCGCGGCGCCGAGGCGGTGGACATGCTCCAGGCGATGAACACCGGCCACGATGGCTCGCTCACGACCCTCCACGCGAACTCGCCCCGGGACGCCTTGAGTCGCCTCGAAACGATGATCTCGATGGCGAGCCTCAACCTTCCTGACAAAGCGATGCGCCAGCAGATCGCGAGCGCGATCAACGTGGTGATCCAGGTAAGCCGGCTCTCGGATGGGTCCCGCAAGCTGCTGACGGTCGCGGAGATCGTGGGGATGGAGGGAGATGTGATCACCATGCAGGATATCTTCACCTACGACCGCCAGGGCATGGACGGGAACGGACGCGTAGTGGGACGCTTCCGGGCAACGGGCCTCCGCCCGCGGTTCATGGAGCGGCTGGCGGCCTGGGGGATCGAGCTCCCGGCGGGCCTGTTCTTGCCGGTCTTGGAGCGCGCGGCGACGGAGAATGGCCGATGGTAGCGCAATGGCTGCCGGCGATCATGATCTTCGCCACGGTGGCGCTCGGCACCGTGACCATGGCGTTGGTCGTCCAGTGGGCGGTGGAGTTCCGCCAGCGCCGCGTCGTCGTCCGACACCTTCGCGACGTCACGGCCGTTATCCCGAACGCCGTCTCGCCGGCGCTGATGCGGGATACGGCGGGCACCGAGGCGCAGTGGTTGCAGGCGATCGCCGCACGGCTCCCGCAGTTGCGGGGCCTGGGCGCCATGCTCGAACGGGCCGGCGTTCCATGGACGACCCAGGGCTATGTGGTCGTGACGCTGGGCCTCGCCGCAGGCGCCGGGCTCGCCATGCTGCTGACTTTCCCGATATGGCCGGCCGTGATGCTGGCTGCGGCGGGTGCCGGCGCGCTTCCCTACCTCTATGTGCGGCGGAAGGCGAACGGTCGGCTCGCCGGCTTCGAGGAGCAGCTCCCGGAAGCGATTGACCTCATCGGGCGCGCCATGCGCGCGGGACATCCCCTCTCGTCGGGCCTCAAGATGGCCAGCGAGGAGTCGCCCGAGCCGCTCGCAGGGGAGTTCCGCCGCGTGTTTGAGGAGCAGCGCTTCGGGATGCCGTTCGAAGAGGCGATCCTGGGCCTCGCTGATCGCGTGGCGCTCATCGACGTGCGCATCCTGGTGACGGCGATTCTCGTGCAGCGCGAAGTCGGAGGCAATCTCGCAGAGGTCCTGGACAAGATCGCCTACGTGATCCGCCAACGCTTCACGATCCGCCGGCAGCTGCGCGTCTACACGGCGCAGGGGCGGTTCAGCGGTGTCGTCCTGTCGCTTCTCCCTGTGGCGGTCGCGTCCGCGCTGTTTTTCATCAACCGCGAGTACGTGCTCACGCTGTTCCTGGACCCGATCGCGCGGTACTTCCTGATCCTCGCGGTGGTCCTGCAGATCCTCGGCTACTTCTGGATCCGCAAGATCATCGACATAGAGATCTAAGGGGCCTCCGATGACATACCTCGTCGCCGTATTGTTCGGATTGGCGATCGCCTTCACGGTGACGCTCGTGGTCCACCTCGTCCCCGCCCGCCCCCGCGGTGTGGCGCGTCAGCTCGCCGAACTCGAGCGACTGAGCAACGCTGATCAGGATGTGGAGCGCCAAAAGCGCCAGCGGAAGTCGCAGGATCTCAAGTCGATCCTCGAGTTCATCGGTGGTCGGTTCGGCGGCGACCTGCGTCGCGGCGCCCGGCTCCGCGAGCTGATGGTGCACGCCGGTTACCGCGAGCCTGGAGCAGTGGCCATCTACTGGGGCACGCGGGTGGCGCTGCTCATCGGGTTGGGACTCGGGCTCTTTGTCCTGGTAAAAGCGTTGGGGGGTGACGCGCCGAAGGCCCTGATCGCCGGGGCCTGGGGCGCGACGCTCGGCTGGGTGTTCCCCGCGATCCACGTGGGGGGCAGGGCCCGGCGCCGGCAAAAGGAGATTCAGCGCACGCTCCCGGACGCGCTGGACCTGCTGATCGTCAGCGTTGAGGCCGGACTGGCCTTGAACCAGGCCCTGGTGCGCGTGGCCGAGGAGATCCGGCACGTCAGCCAGCTCACGAGCCAAGAGCTGTCGAATGTCAACTTTGAGATTCGCGCCGGGGTGCCGCGCGATGAGGCGCTTCGCAACCTCGGCGAGCGCACGGGCGTAGCCGACGTGCGGTCGCTGACTACGATGCTCATCCAGACCGACCGCTTCGGAACGTCGATTGCGCAAGCGTTGCGGGTGCACTCGGACACGCTGCGGACCAAGCGCCGGCAGCGCGCCGAGGAAGCGGCGGCCAAGACGACGATCAAGCTGGTGTTCCCGCTGGCCTGTTGCATCTTCCCCGCCCTCTTCGTGGTGATCCTCGGGCCGGCGCTGGTCACGATCTACCGCACCCTCCTCGGGCTCCAATGAGCGGCTACCTGGTGGTCACGAATCTCACCCGGGAACGTTGTATCGGCGACCGCGTGCGGCTCGCCGACAGCTGGTGGTCCCGGCTGCGCGGCCTGTTGGGTCGGGGCCCGCTGGAAACGGGAGAAGGACTGCTGCTCGCACCGTGTCGGGCGGTACACATGTACGGCATGCAGTATCCCCTCGACGTCGCCTTCCTCGACGGTACGGGCGCCGTCGTCGCGATCTACCACAGCCTGTCCCCGGGGTCGCGTCCCCGGTGGCACCGACGGGCGGCGGTGGCTCTCGAGGTCCCTGCCGGGACACTCGAGACGACGGACACGCAAGAGGGTGATGCCCTCCGGTGGGGCAACGCCTCGGAGTCGGCGTGAGCGCCCCGGTCTCGCCGGTCGTGGAAAGGCGTGCACCCGGGTTCGAGGCAGGGCCGCCCGTCCCCGACACGGTGGATGAGACCGGGCTCTCGCCCGAGACGATCGTCGAGCTCATTCTCAAGACCCTGTACGTCCAGGGGGCGCGGAGCGGCCAGGAGCTGGTCGACGCGATCCGCCTCCCGTTCCCCATCGTGGACGAACAGGTCCTCAAGCTGCAGCACCAACGGTTGGTCGAGGTGAAGCGGACGGTCGGTGCGGGCCGCGGGGGATACATCTTCGATCTCACCGCAGCAGGGGGCGAGCGCGCGCGCGAGGCGATGGCCGGGAGCCAATACGTGGGTCCGGCTCCGGTGCCGCTCGAGCACTATCGCACCTGGGTCGGGCGGCAGTCGGTCCGGAATCTCCATGTCACGCGCGAGCTCCTGGTCGAGGCGTTCGCCGGGCTCGTGATCGACCCAGCCTTCATCGACATCCTCGGCCCCGCGGTGAACTCTGCGAAGTCGCTGTTCATCTTCGGCGACCCCGGGAACGGCAAGACCATGATGGCCGAGACGATCGCACGGTTGCTCGGAGGGTCGTTCTACCTGCCATACGCCGTGGACATCGGGGGTCAAGTCATGGTAGTACACGACCCCGTGTACCACCGGCCCGTCGAAGACGAGGCGAACGTAGGCCCGCGCTCGTCTGACGACCCGCAGTGGCTGCGGAGCGTGCCGGACTACGACCGGCGCTACGCCAGAGTGTCGCGTCCAGTCGTGATGACTGGTGGGGAACTGACGTTGGGGCAGCTCGACCTGCAGTATGACAGGGACACGAAGATGTATCAGGCGCCGTTCCAAGTGAAAGCGAACGGGGGAGTCCTGATCATCGACGACTTCGGCCGGCAGCGCGTGCCGCCGCGGGATTTGCTCAACCGCTGGATCCTGCCGCTCGAAAAGCGCATGGATTTCCTGACGCTGCATACCGGGTCGAAGTTCCCGGTTCCGTTCGAATGCCTGCTGATCTTTGCGACGAATCTCGATCCGGGAGAGCTCGTGGAGGAAGCATTCCTGCGGCGCATCCATTACAAAGTGCACGTGGAAAGTCCCACACGGGCGCAGTACGAGGAGATCTTCCGGCGTTGCGCGGCGGCGCGCGGCATCCCGTATCGCGCCGAAGCCGTCTCGCAGATCTACCGGGACTTCTACGAAGCTCGGACCATCGCCCCGCGCGGCTGCCACCCCCGGGATCTGACCGATCACGTGTGCGATTACGCCCGCTTCCTGGAGATCGAGCCGACGCTCTCGCCCGACCTCGTGGACCGGGCGTGTCGATCCTACTTCCTCGACGCGTCCCAACCGGCGACCGCGTCGGCACGGACCACCTAACCTGCTGTTGCACTGAGAGAGGATTCATGCGCGAGCCGCTTCTGGAGGCTGTGCAGCCCGAGAGCCTCCCTGCCGACACCATGCTGGATCGACTGGTACACCTGGAGCACGAGAACCAAAGGCTGCGGCGGTTCGGGTGGGTGGTACTGGTAGCGGCAGTGGTCGTGCTGGGCATCACCGCGGCGGTCGTGGCGCTGTTTGGGACCCATCGGCTCCCTGCGCCAGGTGCCGTCGTGCAGGCCCGCAGCTTCGTGCTTCAGGACGCGAAAGGCAAGATGCGCGGCATGTGGGCGGTGACGGAGGAAGGCGTAGTGCAGTTCGCCCTTTCGGACGAGCCGGGACAGGCACGGGTTCGCATGAGCGTGCTCGAGGACGGGTCCCCTGGGTTGGCGCTCGTGGACGGGAAGGGACGGCCCCGCGCCGCCGTCGGTCTGCTGGCTGATGGAACGATCAACCTGGTCTTCGCGGACGAAGACGGGCGCGGCAGGGCGGTGCTCGGTCTAACGGCAGGGGGGGCCTCGAGCCTCGTACTCGCCGACAGTCGAGGCGTGACACGTGCCGGACTCAGCGTCGCGCCGGGCGGCAGGGCCACGTTGACGGTGGATGACGTGGGTGGCGGGCCCTAAGACTAGACGCACAGACGCAGCAGACGCTGCGAGAGACGCCAGGCCGCCGAGCCGCTGAGAGGTTGGTAGGCGTGAGTGGGTGGGAAAGGCACGGATCGCGTAGTTACGGTACCGTGCTTGTCGCTTTGATTCCTACCTTACCTGCATGGGCCCCTACAAGACTCTCAAGGCGTGGCAGCATGCGCAGCGGCTCGCGATTGAATGCTCGAGGGCGGCTCGCAACTTTCCGGACTACGAACAAACAGCACTAGCGGACCAGTTTCGGCGGGCGTGCTACAGTGTTCCACTGAACATCGCCGAAGGGAACACGCGACTCGGTGCGCGGGAGTGCCACCGATACTTGGATACGGCACGGAGCTCTCTGGCGGAAGTCGAAACGATCATTGAAATGGCGAGAGAGTTGGAGTACATCAGTCCCGTCGAGTTCGGCCGGCTTGAAGCGCTCTCCACGGAGACCGGCAAGACGCTCTATGGACTGCTGAAAAAGATCAGTGGTGCAGCCGGGCGGGGCCCTACCCACTAACTCCTCAGCGTCCAGTCAGCGGCTCGGCGGCCTGGCGTCTACCTAGGCGTCTGTGCGTCTAGCAGTTGCCCTGCCCGCCTAGCTAGCTTCTCCCTCATGTCCCTTGACTATGATGTGGTGGTAGTCGGCGGCGGCCACGCCGGCACCGAAGCCGCCGCCTCATCCGCTCGGCTCGGCGCGCGTACCCTGCTGCTCACCGCCAATCTCGATACCATCGGCCAGATGTCCTGCAATCCCGCCATCGGCGGCATCGCCAAGGGGACCGTCGTGCGGGAAGTGGACGCCCTCGGCGGCATCATGGGACGCGCCGCCGACCGCGCGACGATCCAATTCCGCATGCTGAACCGGTCCAAGGGCCCAGCCGTGTGGGCGCCGCGCGCGCAGTGCGACCGCACGCTGTACAAGCGCGCCGTGCGCTGGTTGCTGGAGCAGCTGCCCAACCTCGAGCTCACCCAGGGCATGGTCTCGAGCTTGCTGCTCTCGGGCGGCCAGGTGCGCGGCGTTGAAACGACGGATGGCCGACGCTTCACCGCGCGCGCCGTGGTGATCACCGCGGGCACGTTCCTGCGCGGCAAGATCCATCTCGGAACGGATACGCAGATTCCCGCCGGGCGCGCCGGAGAGCAACCATCAATCGAAATGGCACAAGCCATTACTGCACTTGGCCTTACGACGTCACGCTTCAAGACCGGGACCCCCCCCCGAGTGGATGGCCGAACCGTCAACTGGTCCAAAGTCGAGCGACAGGATGGGGAGAACGACGGTTATCGATTCTCCTTCTACGAAGCGGTCGATCTGCCCCGCCAGGTGCCGTGCTGGATCACCTGGGCAGGGGCGGAAGTGAAGGACATCATCCGCTCCCATCTTCAGGAATCGGCCTTGTACGGCGGGGCGATCAGCGGTCGAGGACCGCGCTACTGCCCGTCGGTCGAAGACAAGATCGTGAAGTTCCCCAACGCGGCCCGGCACCAGATCTTTCTCGAGCCCGAGGGATTGGATACGCACGAGCTGTACGTGAACGGCTTGTCCACTTCCCTGCCCGTCCACGTGCAGCTCGAGTTCCTGCGCGCCGTCCCGGGACTCGAAGCGGTGCAAATGACGCGCCCCGGGTACGCGATCGAGTACGACTACTATCCGCCAGACCAACTCACCCCGTGGCTCGAGACGAAGGCGGTCGAACGGCTGTTCTTCGCCGGCCAGATCAACGGGACGACGGGCTACGAGGAAGCCGCTGGGCAGGGGGTGGTCGCCGGCCTGAACGCCGTGCGAAGGTTGCGCGGTCAGGAGCCGGTGGTGTTTGGTCGGGACGATGCGTACATCGGCGTCCTCGTCGACGACCTGGTGACACGCGGAGTGGATGAGCCGTATCGACTATTCACGTCGCGGGCCGAGTTCCGGCTGCTGTTGCGACAGGACAATGCCCTGCGGCGGCTCTTCCTGCTCGCACAGCGCCTCGGCCTGCTTACCGAACGGGAATGCCGCATTGCAGAGCGTCGGCTCGAAGATGAGGAGCAGGTGCTCGGGCTGGCTCGCGCGACGACCATCACGCCGCTCGAAGCCGCGGTGGCACTCGCCGATTCCGGCAGCGAGCTCGTCGCGCCTGAGCGTATCGCCACGGTCGCGAAGCGTCCACGTGTGTCGCTGCGTTCGCTGCTCGAAGCTGCCGGCGTGCTTGCTGACACGCGCGAGGCCGCAATCGTCGCCGCCGAGATCGAGCTGAAGTATGATGGTTACCTGGCACGCGAGCGTGAAGCAGCGGAGCGGTTGGCGGAGTTGGCGACCTTTTCCTTGCCGCTGGATATTCCCTACCTCGAACTGGCGAGCCTCTCCACGGAAGCGCGCCAGAAGCTCGACCGAATTCGACCGGTGTCTCTTTCCCAGGCGTCCCGAGTCCCGGGTATCTCTCCCAGCGATCTCCACAATCTCGTGATGGAGTCGGTTCGCTGGCGTCGTCGGATCGCGTAACTCAAAGCAAAACAGTGCGCTTCCAGGACCGGCAAAATGTTTCACGTGAAACCGTCACTGTTTCACGTGAAACCCCTTGCTTTCGCAAGGGCCCAAAGCGTATTAGATTAGGCAGCAACGTGTTACGGGCTAATCATGTAACAGATTACCATACAACGAGTTAACATGCCATCTCGGATCATTGCGGTTGCCAACCAGAAGGGTGGCGTCGGCAAGACAACGACCGCGGTGAACCTCGCCGCGTCCCTGGCCACGGCGGAGCGCAAGACGCTCCTCGTCGATGCCGACCCCCAAGGCAACGCGACGAGCGGCGTCGGAATTGATCGGAACCGGCTGGAGCACTCCCTCTACGATGCGCTGCTCGATGGCCGGCCGCTCGGCGACACGCGCGTCCGGGAGGTCCACTTTCCCTACCTCGACGTTGTGCCCGCGACGCAGGATCTCGTCGGCGCCGAGCTCGAGCTCGTGAACCGCCAAGGTCGGGAAACCGTGTTGCGCGGCTCGCTGCGGGAGCTGCGCGATGAGTACCAATTCGTCGTGGTCGATTGCCCGCCCTCGCTTGGACTGCTGACGCTCAATGTCCTCACCGCCGCGGACGGTGTGCTGATCCCGATCCAGTGTGAGTACTACGCGCTCGAGGGGCTGTCACAGCTGCTGAACACCATCAAGCTGGTCCAGCGAAACTTCAACCCGGCCCTCGCAATCGACGGCGTGCTGCTGACGATGTACGACGCCCGGCTCAATCTTTCCCGGCAGGTCGCCGAGGAAGCGAAGGAATACTTCGGCCCCCGGATGTTCACCGTGACCATTCCGCGCAACGTCCGCCTGGCGGAGGCGCCGAGCTTCGGGAAGCCGATTCTCCTCTACGACGTGCAGTCGGTCGGGGCCAAGAGCTACCTCGCGGTCGCTCAGGAGTTGATCCGACGAGTGGATCGCGGCGGGGCACCCTTCCCTGCTCTTCCCGAACCCACCGCTGAACCGGAGGTGCCTGCATGACGGAAATCGCCGCTGGTCGCCGCCGCCTCGGTCGAGGGCTCGAAGCCCTGCTCGGCCCCACGCGGCAGGAGGCCGAGCGCGAAGGGAGCCTCGTCGAGCTGCCGATCCGGGACATCCGACCCAATCCGTTTCAACCGCGCCGCGACGTGGACCCGGCGGCGCTCGAGGAGCTGAAATCCTCGATCAAGCAGGCGGGCTTGCTGCAGCCCGTGGTGGTGCGGCCGGAGCCGGGCGACCGTGGTGGGTTCGAATTGATCGCCGGCGAGCGCCGGCTGCGCGCCTGCGAAGCGCTCGGATGGGAAAAAATCCCGGCCGTCAAGCGCGTCGTCGACGATCGCACCGTGCTGACGCTTGCGCTGATCGAGAATCTCCAGCGGGACGATCTGTCGCCGGTGGA
>JBOHST010000049.1:0-1927 GCA_050733375.1 Gemmatimonadales bacterium | reverse complement strand
GCTGAGATGACTGGCTGACCACTGAAAGGCGAACTGATTGAGTGTTGCGCGTAGCTGGAAAGCCGCTTGCGCAACCCCAAAGTATTTGAATTGTCGTGGCAATCTAACGGATCGCGCATAAGCTGCGGCCTGCGGCGGCCGCAGACAAGAACAATGAGTTCCCTTTCAGGCGGCCGCCGCGGGCCGGCAGCTTCATGCGCTGGTTAGGTCGCGCCTTTACCAGAGGCCATAGGTCACGGATAGGATGCGCCCATCAAGTTGGGCAATCTTCGCCAGTGGCCTGCCACCTTCAACGACAGTGCCGCCCAAAACGAGAATTCTCCCGGGATGATCACTATGCAAGGTGCCAGTGACCGTCCAGACGCTATCTGTGAGGGTGGCCACAACTGGCGCTTCCGACATTATCTGACGCTCGCCGAAGATCGGGGTCCACACCGCAACGGCAACGCGCACGGCGGTCGCTGAGTCGGGCACAAAGCCGCGCAGAGGGAGGTAGCGGTTAGAGAGGTCCTGGGCATGCGCCAAGCGTGGGACGAAAAGCAGGGCTAAGAGGGTACTAGTGAGAAGTCGCATACGTCTCTCCTGAGCGAGTGTGGCCCGCCATGGTGGGGAATGTGCCGTGCGCGACCTAACTAGGAATTAGACCGACGTTCGTAACTACACTTCATCTAATATCACGCTGCCTAAGACGCCAGTGAACGCCGCAAAAACCCCGCCGCAATTCTGTGGTACCGCGACAACCTCCATCTGTGAACACCCTTAGACCGAAGCGCCCTACGACCGCTCAGAATGAACACCAGCGAAGAGCGCTGTATAATACTGTCGCACTTTGTGCTGAATCGCCGCTGCGTTGCCCCTCTCCTGCCGCCCCTTCTATACTTCCCTTCGTGCCCCCCACCGACACCGTCCGCGCCCGAGTCGAAGCCGCCCTCGCGACCCTCCACCACCCACGGCTCGGACGAGACCTCGCCGCCGCCGGCGTGATCCACGACCTCGGCGTCGACGACGTAGGACACGTCTCCTTCACCTTTGATCTGACGCGAGAAGATCCGGCGACCCTGGTGCGAGACGCCCGCAAGAGAATCCAGGCGGTCGAGGGCGTGCGCGACGTGAAGATCACCGTGATGGACCCGGGAGGGGGCACTGCCCCGGGCGGGGGCGTCGCCCCGGGCGGGGCCCGCCCGCCCGGCCCGGCCGCCGTCCCGCCGCCGCCCACTCCCCAGGAAATGCCCGGCCTCGGTCGGGTGCTCGCGATCTCGTCGGGGAAAGGCGGGGTGGGAAAGTCCACCGTATCCGCCAACCTCGCCGCGGCGCTCGCGCGCGCCGGCCACCGAGTCGGTCTGATGGACGCCGACATCTACGGCCCCAACGTGCCGCGCATGATGGGCGTGGAGGAGAAACCCCCGGTTACCGCGGGGAAGATCCAGCCGCTCGAGGCGCACGGTGTCAAGCTGATGTCGCTCGGGTTCATCGTGGAGCGGGAGGCCCCCGCGATCTGGCGCGGGCCAATCATCATGAAGATCATCCAACAGTTCCTGCGTGACGTGGCGTGGGGAGAATTGGATTACTTCCTGGTGGATCTGCCGCCCGGCACCGGCGATGCCCAGCTGTCCCTGGTCCAGACGGTTCACCTGCACGGCGCGATCATCGTGACGACGCCGCAGGAGATGGCGACCGGCGACAGCCTGCGCGGCGCCAAGATGTTCGAGCGTGTCGGCGTGCGCGTGCTCGGCGTGGTGGAGAACATGAGCTACTACATCTGCCCGCACTGCCGCGAGCGCACCGAGCTGTTTCTCTCCGGCGGCGGTCAACGGCTCGCCGAGGAGCTCGGCGTTCCCCTGCTGGGGCAGATTCCGCTGCAGGCCGGACTCCCGCAGCTCGCCGACGCGGGAAAGCCGATCGTCGTCGCGTCGCCCGAGTCGCCCGC
>JBOHST010000048.1:0-3997 GCA_050733375.1 Gemmatimonadales bacterium | reverse complement strand
GGCCAGTCCGCGTCCACCAGAATCTGCAGCGCCTCGGGGGTGATGCCGTGGAACTTGCGGTCGTGCTGCGCCGCGAACTCCGCGATGAAGCGCCGCACCAGGAGCGGGATGTCACTGCGGCGCTCGCGCAGTGGCGGCAGGTAGATGCTGAGGACGTTGAGCCGGTAGTACAGGTCGTCGCGGAAGTCGCCCAGCGCGACGGCGTCTTTCAGCGGCCGGTTGGTCGCGGCCACGACGCGCACGTCCACCTTGATCGGCTGGACGCCGCCGACCCGAAAGAAGGTGCGGTCCTCGAGCACCCGCAGCAGCTTCACCTGGGTCGCGGGCGCCATCTCGCCGACCTCGTCGAGGAAGATCGTCCCCCCATCCGCCAGCTCGAAGCGTCCCAGGCGCCGCTCGGCCGCTCCGGTGAACGCGCCCTTCTCGTGCCCGAACAGCTCGCTCTCGAGCAGCGGTTCGGGCAGCGCCGCGCAGTTGACGGTGATGAACGGCTGGTCGCGCCGCGGGGAGAGATCGTGGATGCCGCGGGCGACGAGCTCCTTGCCGGTGCCCGACTCTCCCTCGATCAGCACGGTGGAGCGGACCGGCGCCATCTGCTCGATCTTCACCAGGACTTCCTGGATCGCCGGCGACTCGCCGATGATTCCGGTGCGCTGTTGCAGCCGGCGCCGGTCCACGAGCCGGCGCACGACGAGCGCGACTTCGCCGGCATCGGCCGGCTTCTCGAGAAAGGCGGTGAGGCCCAGCTCGCGGGCGAGGTCCTTGGGATCGGGCTCGGTGGCCTCGACCAGGCCCAGGGTCGACACCGCGCGCTCGCGGGCCAGCGCCAGCAGCCGGGCCGTGCCGGGCTCGTGCAGCGCCCCCGTGATCACGAGACAATCGGGCTCGCGCCGGCGCAACGCCTCGCGCACGTCGTCGAACGAGGTGATCATCGCCGTCGCGAACCCCGCCGCCTCGAGCTGCGCGTTTACCCGTACGGCAGGCTCGAGATCACCGGTGGTGACGAGGACGCGGTCGGGCATCGGTTAGCGGCCGTGGTCGGTGCGCCGGCCGGTCACCAGCTCGACGGCGTGCTCCAGGATGTCGTCGAGCACCGCCAGGCCGTCCCGCACGCCGCCGGTCGAGCCGGGGAGATTGACGATCAGCGTCCGGCCTCGCGTCCCGGCGACCCCGCGCGACAGCCAGGCGCGTGGGAATTTCGGTGCGGCACGGGCGCGCAGCGCTTCGGCGATGCCCGGCGCCGCGCGCTCGAGGATGCTGGTGGTCGCTTCCGGCGTCACGTCGCGCGCGGTGAGCCCGGTGCCCCCGGTGGTGAGGATCACGTCCACCGATCCTGAATCCGCCCAGCGGCTCAGCTTGCCGGCGATCTGTCCCGTGTCGTCCGCCACGACGCTACGCACGACGACCTCGTAACCCATTGTGGCTGACCAACTTAGAATGGCATCACCAGAGGTGTCGTCGCGCTGGCCCTGGGCGCCGAGATCCGAGATGGTCAAGATCCCGATGCGCATCGTCTCACCGCTTGGTCCGATGCGGCACGAACGGCAGCTTCACCACTTCGGCCGGCGCCCGGCGTCCGCGGATGTCGATCTCGAACCGTGTACCGGGCTTCGCCTGGTCCCGGGGCAGATAGACGGTCCCGATCGCCGCGTTGAGGGTGGGGGTCACGGTGCCGCTGCGCACCGCGTCCACCTTGCGACCGTCGAGCCACGCATCGAACCCGTGGCGGGCCACGAGCTTCGGCTGCGTCACGCGGAAGCCGACGAGCCGGCGAGCGATGCCCTCGAGCTTCTGGCGCTTGAGCATCGCCTGGCCGGTGAACGGAGCGTCCTTGTCGAGCTTCACGATGAAATTGAGTCCGGCCTCGAGCGGCGTGGTGGTGTCGTCGATGTCGTTGCCGTACAGCGGCAAGCCCGCCTCGAGCCGCAGCGTGTCCCGCGCGCCCAGGCCGCACGGCTCGGCGCCACGGCCGGTGACGGCCGCCCACAAGGTGGTCGCGTCGGCGTTGCGGCAATACAACTCGAACCCGTCCTCGCCGGTGTACCCGGTGCGGGACACGAAGCATTGCGCTCCGGCAACGGTGCCGCTGGTGAAATGGTAGTAGCGAATCTCGGCCACTTTCAGCGACGTCAGCATCGCGAGGAGCGCTTCGGCGCCGGGGCCCTGGATGGCGATGAGCGCGGTCTCGTCGGAGATGTCGCGCAGCCGGACGTTGGCGCCGCCCTTGAGCCCGACGATGTGCTCCCAGTCTTTGGCGACGTTCGCCGCGTTGACCACCAGCATGACCTTGTCGTCGAACCGGTACACCAGGCAGTCGTCGACAAACGTCCCTTGCTCGGTGAGCAGCCCGGAGTACTGCGCCTGTCCGGTCACGAGCGCCGCGACGTCGTTACAGGTCACCCGCTGCACGAAGGCGTTGCGGTCGGGGCCGGTCACCTCGAACTCGCCCATGTGGGAGACGTCGAACACGCCGACCCGCTCGCGCACCGCCTTGTGCTCGGCGCTGATGCCGGCGAGGTACGTGACCGGCATGTCGAACCCGGCGTACGCCACCATCCTGGCGCCGAGGGCGACATGCAGGTCGTGCAGGGGGGTCCGCTTCAGGGGAGGGGGAGGGGAGGCGTCGGCCATCGGCAGTCCGGGGATCAGGCCATGAGGGTGGCGAGCAGCGCTTTCTGGACGTGGAGGCGGTTTTCCGCCTCGTCCCACACACGCGACTGCCGGCCCTCGATGACGTCGTTGGAGACCTCTTCGCCGCGGTGCGCGGGGAGGCAGTGGAGAAAAATGGCCTTCGGGTCTGCGAGCTTCATCAGCTCGGCGTCCACGGTGTAGCCCCGGAACGCGTTGCGCCGCGCCTCGGCCTCGGCCTCCTGCCCCATCGAAGCCCAGACGTCGGTGTTGACGACGTGGGCGCCCTCGACCGCCTCTTCGGGGACCTCGGTAACGGTGACCGTGGCTTGTTTGGAGGCCCGCTCGAACTTCTCGCGGTCCGGCTCGTATCCTTCCGGACAGGCGAGGCGCAGCTCGAAGCCGAGCACTTCGGCCGCCTCGAGCCAGCTGTTGGCCATGTTGTTCCCGTCGCCGATCCAGGCCACGCGCTTCTTCTCCCAGCCGCCGAGCGCTTCGCGCATCGTGAACAGGTCGGCGAGCACCTGGCACGGATGGGAGAGATCGGTGAGGCCGTTGATGACGGGAATCGTCGCGCAGCGGGCCAGCTCTTCGACCTCGCCGTGATCGAAGGTGCGGATCATGATCCCGTCCACGTAGCGTGACAACACGCGGGCGGTGTCGGAGATCGGCTCGCCCCGGCCGACCTGGATATCGCGGGCCGACAGGAACAGCGCATGACCGCCGAGCTGGAAGGCGCCGACCTCGAACGAGACCCGGGTGCGGGTGCTCGATTTGGCGAAGATCAGCGCCAGCGTTTTGCCCGCGAGCGGGGTCTCTCGGTACTGGCGCTGCTTCATGCGATCGGCGAGGTCGAACAACCGAATGATTTCATCCCGAGTGAAGTCGGTGACGGTAAGAAAGTCTCGTTTCGACATGGCGTCCCGGAGGCAGGTCAAAATGACAGCAAGGGATTTTATCCGCAAGCAAAAGGGAAATCAAGACTGCCATTCGTGACTAATCCGTTGATTCCAAGCGTGTTGAATGTGAATTGACGCCCTTCCTCACTCTTCAGCGCCTCTGTGCAACAGGATACAACTCCCAGGGGCCTACGCCTGACACTGGAGGGTGCGAAAATGCGGTGGGTATGCGTTGAAGGTGCGGGTTCAGGTACACCTTGTGATCGCCACATCACTTCTCATCGTTGGAGCGTGCTCGGAGGGTGGTGTTCAGCCCGTGGCACCGCAGCAAGTGGCGGGCGTCGGATCCCATCGCCGTTGCGGCATTGGTGGATGAGACAAGCCCCCTGGTGGCATAGCTCGCGGAAGGCGGTGAGGTACCCATCGACCGGCTGTCGACGGCACCGACGTCCACTCCGGTTCTGCTACTC
>JBOHST010000047.1:0-6458 GCA_050733375.1 Gemmatimonadales bacterium | reverse complement strand
CTGCCATCCCCGATGCGCCCTTCGACGTGATTCTCTTCGATGCGGCGGACGGTGACCGGGATGCTGCCCAGGTCGATCTCGCCCGAGCCGGTATCGAGCAGCACGTCCGCGCCGTAATCGGCCGGGAGCGTAGCGACGACCTCGCCGGAGCCGGTGTCGATCGTGATCGAGCCGCCGCCCGCCAGCAACACGAGCGTCACGTCGCCCGAGCCGGTGCTGATCGAAAGATCCTGGGCCTTCACCGCGGTGGCGTCGGCGCCGCCGGAGCCGGTGTCGATATTGAGCGTCCGGACGTCCACGCGATCCAGCGTCACGTTGCCCGAGCCGGTGTCGATGCTCAGGTCGTCGCCCTGGACGCCGCCCACCGTGACGTTCCCCGAGCCGGTGTCGAGGTTCACGTTCCCGGTCACGTCGGTCACCCGCACGTCGCCCGAGCCGGCATCCACGACGAGCGAGCCTCGGATGCCGCTCGCGGCGACGTCGGCGGCGCTGACATCCAGCGTCAGGTCGCCGCTCACGTTCGCCGCCGTCATTTTGCCGACCGCGAGATAGACGGCGACCTGTTTGCCCGGAGGCACCAGGATGCGAAGGTCGGCGTACGCCTCGGTGCCTGACCCGCCGCCCCGGATGCGCACGCGGTGGCTGCGGCCGGACTCGCGGTGAATGCCATTGAAGGTGCCGTCGTCGCGCACGTCGAGCGAGGAGCTCGAGTGCCCGCCGAGGACGGGATAGACGATGTCGTTGTCGGGATAGATCACGCGCAGCGTCTGCCGGCCGCTGATCGGACCGGTCACCACGTCGAGCTTGGCGGCGTCGGCGCCGCCGCGGGTGACTTCCACCACCACCGCGGCGCCGGTACCGCCCTCGACCCGTACGGTGCCCGCGAGGTTGAAGATGGCGACGTCGTCGCCGGCGATGGGGTAGCGTTGGGCGGTCTGCGCCATCAGAGCGGGCGCCATGCAACACAGTGCGGCGCCGAGGACAACGGTGGTACGCATCGGGCACTCCAGTGAAGGAAAGGAATCGTCTGGCCGTACGCAGGCGACGGGCCGGGGTTTCGTAGAGTGGATAGTCTCGACTGACAAAGGGTTGCAGCACGCGCGGGCGGCGGTCGCGGACCGCACCTCCGGGCGATACCTTCCACTGCTCATCGCGCTCGCACCGGAGGAAACCCGTGGCCGACTGGCAGATCTGGACCGTAGCGGCGGCGCTGCTGCTCGCGGCGGAGTTGTTCGCGCCGGGGTTCTGGCTGGCGAGCGTGGCCGTGGGGTGCCTCGCGGCCGGCGTGGCGGCGCTGCTGCCGGTGGGCCTCGTCGGCCAGGCGCTGGTGTTCGCGGTGGCGACCGTGGGGAGCCTGTTCGGATTGCGCCCGGTGCTGCTGCGGCGCTTTCTCCACGCCCGTGGCATGGAGGTCCGCACCAACATGGAGGCCCTGGCGGGTCGATCGGGCGTCGTGACCAAACGGTTCGACCCCGTGACGCGGACGGGGCGGGTGGCGGTGGACGGGGAAGACTGGCGCGGGACGCTTGCGGAAGGGATGCCGGCGCTCGAGCCGGGCACACGCATCATCGTGGTGCAGGTGGACGGGAGCACCCTCGTTGTCGAAAAGGAGACCTGACCGATGGACTTCGGGCTGATCGTCGTCGGCGCGATCGCGCTGGTCGCGATCATCATCGCGAAAAGCACCATCATCGTGGTGCGGCAGGCGCAGACGATGGTGGTCGAACGACTCGGCAAGTACAATCGCACCCTCTCGTCGGGGCTCAACCTCATCATGCCGTTCTTCGATCAGCCGCGGGCGATCGACTGGCACCAGATCATCAGCACACCCGCGGGCGAGACGTTTACGCGGCGCTACCGCTCCTCGACCATCGATCTGCGCGAGACGGTGTACGTCTTCCCGCGCCAGAACGTGATCACCAAGGACAACGTGGTGGTCGAGATCGACGCGCTGATCTATTTCCAGGTCACCGACCCGGTGCGCGCCGCCTACGAGATCGCCAACCTGCCGGACGCGATCGAGAAGCTCACCCAGACGACGCTGCGCAACGTGATCGGCGAGCTGGACCTGGACCAGGTGCTCAGCTCGCGCGAACACATCAACACCAAGCTGCGGGAGATCCTCGACGACGCGACCCACAAATGGGGCGCCAAGGTGGGCCGCGTCGAGCTGAAGGACATCAACCCGCCGCATGACATCCGCGAGGCGATGGAGAAGCAGATGCGCGCCGAGCGGGATCGGCGCGCCGCGATCCTCACGGCCGAAGGCAGCAAGCAGTCCGCAATCCTCCAGGCCGAGGGCATCCGGCAGTCGGAGATCAACAAGGCCGAAGGCGACAAGCAGGCGAAGATCCTCCACGCCGAGGCGGAGGCGGCGGCGCGGCTCAAGGTGGCCGAAGCCGAAGCCACCGCGATCGAGCGCATCACCCAGGCCATCAAGGGCAGCGGCGGGGACCCCGCCCGGTATCTCATCGCGATTCGCTACATCGAGGCGCTGAAGGAGATGGTGACGGGGCAAAACAACAAGGTCGTGTACATGCCCTACGAGGCCACTGGCGTGCTGTCGTCGCTTGGCGGCATCCGCGAGATGCTGATAGGACCGGAGCGCAAGGGTTGAGCCCCGATTCATGACGGCGTCGGCCTTTCTTCCGCCGCTCACGACGCTCTCGGACGAGGAACAGATGTTCCGCGATGCGGTGCGGGACTTCGCCGAGCAGGAGGTCCGCCCGCGCGTCGCGGCGATGGAGAAAGCGGCGGCGATCGACCCTACCCTCGTCCCCAAGCTGTTCGAGCTCGGGCTGATGGGCATCGAGGTCCCCGAGCAATTCGGGGGCGCGGGCGGCGGGCTGTTCATGACGGCGATCGCGGTGGAAGAGCTGTCGGCGGTGGACGCCTCGGCGGCGATCTTCGTCGACGTCCAGAACACGCTCGTCATCGAGCCGCTGCTCCAGTGGGCCAGCGACGACCAGAAGGCCCGCTACCTCCCGAAGCTCGCGGCCGGCACGGTCGGGGCCTACGCCTTGTCCGAGCCCGCATCGGGCTCGGATGCGTTCGGGCTTCAAACCAAGGCGACGCGGCAAGGGGGCGGCGCCGCGTGGCGGCTCGAGGGCCGGAAGCTGTGGATCACCAACGGCGCCGAGGCCGGCGTCTACGTCATTTTCGCGAACAGCGATTTCACGAAGGGCTACAAAGGGATCACCGCGTTCATCGTGGAGCGCGGCTTCCCGGGGTTCAGCGTCGGGAAGAAGGAAGACAAACTCGGCATCCGCGCCTCGTCCACCACGGAGCTGATCCTCGACGGATGCGAGGTGCCGGCGGAGAACGTCCTGGCTGAGGTCGGCAAAGGGTACAAGGTCGCGATCGAGACGCTGAACACCGGTCGCATCGGCATCGGCGCGCAGATGATCGGGGTGGCGCGGGGCGCGCTCGACGCCGCCTGCAAATACGTGAAGGAGCGCAAGCAGTTCGGCAAGGCGGTCGCTGATTTCCAGGCGGTGCAGTTCCAGCTGGCCCAGGCGGCGACCGAGCTCGAGGCGGCGCGCCTGATGGTGTACAACGCGGCGCGATTGAAGGACGCCGGCCAGGAGTACACCCAGAACGCCGCGATGGCGAAACTGTTCTCCTCACAGGTCGCGGAGCGGGTCACGTCGGTGTGCGTGGAGCTGTTCGGCGGGTACGGCTACACCAAGGAGTATCCGGTGGAGAAGTTCTACCGCGACGCGAAGATCGGGACGATCTACGAAGGGACGAGCAACATGCAGTTGAATACGATCGCGAAGCTCCTGCTGAAATAGCGCCGGGCCGGGCGGGAACTCCGGGGGCCGTGGACGGTATGGGTTACCGAACCCTACCGCCTGTTGTCTTTACGGTGGTCCATGGACAGGGAGATTCGTATGCCGAAACCCAGGATATTCCTCTTCACGGTCGTCGGGCTGCTGCTCATCGGGACGCCGTTGTCCGCGCAGGGCAGCCCAAAGAGGTACAAGGTCTCGACCGACCGGGCGACCGTCGCGACCCGTGAAGTCCTCGTGCGGCGGGGATTCGAGGTGATCCGCATCGAGGAGCGTGGGGTCGACCGGATCGTATGGTATCGCCAGGGCAACATGGGGCGCGGCAAGGGAAAGGGACCACCGCTGAAGCTGGTGATCCGCCGCGATGTGGACCGGGTGGTTTTCCTGGAGGCGCCGCCGGCGATTCTCGTGGACATCGACGTGCGACTGCGACTACCCTAGATACGACTGCAGCCTACGGGCAAAAGACCAGGTACTGAGTGCCGCTCACCGCGGCGTTGCAGAGTGCCGGCAGATTCTTCACCTGGAAGTCCCCGTTGAAGGTTTTCCCCACCGGCAACTGGATAATGACATAGGTTTGCTTCGACACCAGACCGATCTGCGTGACGTTGAGCGTCCCGCCCTGCAGGGCAACGCCATCCGCCCGGAACTGGTCGAAATCCATGCCCGGCTTGAGCGGGTCTCCGCCGATCTCGACCTGGAAGACGCTGGGGTCCGGACCCTGGGTGTAGGTGCCGACCCAATTGAGGATGCCCGGCGAGGTCCCCACAATCGTCGTCCCGTTCGTGATGAAGCTGGCCGTGCCAATGTCGATAGTCCCGGAACCCCGGAGAATGCCCCCACCTGCGTTCGTGAACGCTCCGGTGGATTGGTTGTTGATCACCAATTTGTTGATCCCAACGTCGATCACGCCAGTGCTCTTGTTGTCAATGGCCGGCCGGAAACCGGACAACACCACCGTCAAGTCGCCGCCCGTGAGCTGAATCAATCCGGCGTTGGTGTGCGTGGCGTCCAGACGGCTCAGGGTCAGCGCCTGGCTCAGCATCAGCGTGCCGCTGGCCTGATTGTCCAGCTGCGCGGCCAGGGTGCGCGCCCCACCCCCCGCCAGCACGTTGATGGCAGCCGCGTTGGCCAGCGTCCCGCTGGTCACCGTCAGCGTCGCCGGCTGATTGACGCTGTTGTTGGTCAGCTCGATCAGCCCGTCGTTGGTAAACCCGCCGGCCACCGTGAGCGCTCCGATCCCTTGGGCCCCGGTCCCCTCCACCCGTAACGTCGAGCTGCCCGCCGCGGTGAACGATCCGTTGATGGCACTCGACCCATGGATTACGAGCACCCCCTGATTCACCAGCGGCATCGTGGCCCCGATCGTCGAGCTGGTCAGCGTGAGCGTCTGCCCCGCCACGTTGGTCAGCGTTCCCGGCCCATTGAGCGTCGCGCTGTTCACCCCCAGGGTCGTCGTCGTGTTGCTGAAGCCGGTGGCGAAGTTGGCCGTGAGGTTGTTCAGCACCAGCGTCCCCGCTCCCCCCACCGTCCCCGCCGAGAAATGCACGGTCCCGTTGGTAATGCTCCAGGTCCGCGTCGCTCCGATCGTGATCGTGCCGGTGTTGGTAAAGCTCGGCGTCAGGCCCGACTGGCTCAGCGTCCAATCCGCCCCGGTCACGTTGATCATCCCGCTGTTGGTGTGCGTGGCGTCCAGACGGCTGAGCGTCAGCGCTTGGCTCAGCGTCAGCGTGCCGCTGGCCTGATTGTCCAGCTGCGCGGCCAGGGTACGCGCCCCACCCCCTGCCAGCACGTTGATGGTGGCCGCGTTGGCCAGCGTCCCGCTGGTCACCGTCAGCGTCGCCGGCTGATTGACGCTGTTGTTGGTCAGCTCGATCAGCCCGTTGTTGGTAAACCCGCTGGCCACCGTGAGCGCTCCGATCCCCTGAGCGCCGGTCCCCTCCACCCGTAACGTCGAGCTGCCCGCCGCAGTGAACGATCCGTTGATGGCACTCGACCCATGGATCACGAGCACCCCCTGATTGGCAAGAACCGTGTTGATCGTCGTAGAGACGAGTGTCAGGGTGCCCTGGTTGGCCGTCGCGGCCGCACCGGTGATGGTCCCGTTGCTCAGAGTTGCTACGCTGCCGCTCTGAATCGTGACCGCGTTGGTGACGGTGAGGGTGCGCGTGGACATCGCCAAGGTCTGGATTCCGGACGAGGCGCCGAAGGTCAGGAAGGCGACGCTGATCGTGATGTCGAGGGTGACCGCATACGTCCCGCTGAGCGAAATCACCACGGAATCGGACGCCTGCGGAACCCGGCCCAGGCTCCAGTTGGCGGCGACGCTCCAGAAGCCTCCACCGGAGTTGTTCCACGCATTCGGCGTCGCGCCGACGAGCGTCACGTCGAAGGCGGCGCTCGTCGTCCCCGCGAGCCCGGTCGCGGCGGCGGTGAGCGTGTAACTCGTGCCCGCCTGATTTAGGGTGAGACCGGAGAAGGCAGCGACGCCGGCCGTAGCAGGGACCGCTGTTGTCCCTCCGAGCGACGCGCTCCCCGGGTTATTGCCGATGGCGATCGTCACCAGGTCGGTCGCGGTTGTAACCAGGTTGCCAAACTGATCCTGGATGGCGACCTGCACCGGGGGAGCGATGACGCCGCCCTGCGTGACGGTGGAGGGCTGGACCA
>JBOHST010000046.1:0-6465 GCA_050733375.1 Gemmatimonadales bacterium | reverse complement strand
AGCAGGTCGACGCAGCGCGCGGAGTAGCCGATTTCGTTGTCGTACCACGACGACACGTGCACCAGCGTGCCGTCGATCACGTTGGTGGAAAGCGAGTCCACGACGCTCGAGAACAGGCTACCGACGTAGTCAACCGAGACCAGCGGCTCGTCGGAGACGTCGAGGACGCCCTTCAGCTCGCCTTGCGCCGCCCGCTTGAACGCGGCGTTCACTTCCTCAATGGTCGTTTTCTTCTGGACCTCGGTGGTGAGGTCCACCAACGAGACGTCCGGGGTCGGCACGCGCAACGCGATGCCGTCGATCTTTCCTTTTACCTCGGGAATCACCAGGCCGGTGGCCTTGGCGGCACCGGTCGTCGTCGGGATAATGGAAAGCCCCGCGGCCCGGGCGCGGCGCAGATCCTTGTGCGGCAGGTCGAGAATCTGCTGATCGTTGGTATAGCTGTGCACGGTGGTCATGTATCCGTGCACGAAGCCCCAGTTGTCGAGCACCACCTTCACGACGGGCACCAGGCAGTTGGTGGTGCACGAAGCGTTCGAGAGGATGTGGTGCTTGGCGGGGTCGTACCGCAGGTGGTTGACGCCCATCACGATCGTGATGTCTTCCCCCTTGGCGGGCGCGGAAATCACCACCTTCTTCGCGCCGGCGGTGAGGTGCTTGGCAGCCGCCTCGCGGTCCGTGAACCGACCCGTGCTTTCCAGCACCAGATCCACACCCAGATCCTTCCACGGCAGCTTCTCGGGTTCCTTGATCGCTGTGACACGGATCGCCTTCCCATTCACGACCAGCGCCTCGCCCTTCACCTCCACCGTGCCCGGGAAGCGCCTGTGCACCGAGTCGTACTTGAGGAGGTGGGCCAGCGTCTTGGTGTCCGTGATGTCGTTGACGCCGACGAACTCGATCCCCGTTTGCTTGCCCATGACCGCGGCCCGCAAGACGTTGCGGCCAATGCGCCCGAAGCCGTTGATGCCGACACGCGCTGCCATGCTCGCTCCCTAGCTGAAATCCGGAATGGTCGCTCGACCGAAGGTGACGGCCGTGACGGTGGTAAATCCGCTCTGCTCCAGCGCCCGTGCCGCTTCCGCGAGAGTCGCGCCGGTCGTGAAGACGTCGTCCACGAGGACAAGGGCGGATTGCGAATTGTGGATTGCGGAATCGCTGGGTAGGAGACCAATCCGCAATCCGCAATCACCAATACGCACTCGAAACGCCCCCGCCACGTTCGCTAGGCGGGCAGCCGGTGTCAACGCCGTCTGCGTCCGCGTATCTCGAGTCCGGGTCAGCAGTTCGCCGGCAACGGAAAGGTGCCAGCGGTGCGCCAGGACGCGCGCGATCCACAGGCTTTGATTGTAGCCGCGCGTGCGCAGCCGGCGGGCGCCGAGCGGAATGGGCACCAGGCGGGCCCCGACCGGTGGCGTGGGGAGGAGCCGCGCCATCCCTGCGGCAATGTCGACGGCGATCCGGGGCAAGCCTCCGTACTTGAGCGCGTGCACCGTCGCTCGGGCTCCCGCATCGAGCCACACCGCCGAGCGAACGGTCGCGAGCACCGCCGGCCACTCGCGGCACAGGCGGCACGGCCCGAAGTGCGGCTCCGGTTGGCCGCAGCGCTCGCACCACGGTGGACGCACCGCGCGCCAGCGGGAGCGGCACACCGGGCAGACCAGGTCGTCGGCGCGCTCGTCGGCCAGCAGCCCGTGGCAGACGAGGCATTCCGCCGGCAACAGCAGCCGTTCGAGTGCGCTAATCACGCAGCGCGCGCTCGACGGCCGCGCGCATGACTTCGACCGGTGCGGGATGCTCCGGAAAGAACCGGGCCCAGGCGAGCGCGCCCTGGCGGACCAGCACGCCGCGCCCATCGCGCGCGGTGATCCCGGCGTCGCGCAGGACGCGCACCCAACGTGACGCCCCGGGACGGTACACGAGGTCGAGTGCGGTCCGCAGGTCTCGCACTGCGGCCGGCTCGATGGGCAGCGAGTCGTCGCCGTTTTGGCCGAGCGGCGTGGTATTCACCACCACATCCGCGACCAGCGGCGACGCGGCGAGACGCACCCGCGTGCCGCGCGCCGCCGCCCATTCTACAAACCCGCGGGCCCGCTCGGGATCGCGCGAGCGGACGAACAACTCGGCCTGCGCGTCCGAAGCCGCTACCGCCACCGCCCGCGCCGACCCACCGGCACCCAGCAGCAACCAGCGCCCGCCGTCGGCGCCCAGCTCGGTCAGCTCGGCGGCCACGGCGGGGGCGTCGGTGTTGTCGCCCACCAGGATCCCCTGTTCCACCCAGAACGTATTGCACGCGCCGACGCGGGTGCACAGGTCCGTTTTACGCGCGACGCATCGTTCCGCCGCGCCCTTCAAGGGGATGGTGACGTTCCCGGCGACCCCGAGCTGGGCAAGCGCCCGCAACGTGTCGGGAAACGTGGCAGCAGGGGTGCGGAACCCCATGTACACCGCGTCGAGCCCCAGGGCGACGATCCCCGCGTTGTGCATCGCCGGCGACAGCGAATGGGCGATCGGATCACCCAGCACCGCGAGCAACCGGGTGCTACCGCCGATCCTCACGTCGCGTCTCGCTCGCCAGTCGGTCGGCCACTGCCGCGATCAGAGTTTCCAGCTCGGCGCAGGTATCGCGATACACCTCGAGGTCCCCGCCGAACGGGTCGCCCACTTCGGCGTCTTCGCCCGTACGACCGGCGTACTCCCCGAGGACGAATACCCGTCCCTCGCCCCCGAGCTCGTGCACCCGGGCGCGATGGTGACGCGCCATCGTGAAAATCAGATGGGTGTCCTCCACAATTTCTCGGGTGAGCAACCGGGCACGGTGGCTCGAGAGATCGAGGCCGCGTTCCAGGCCGATGAGGTAGGCGCCTTCGGAGACGGGGGCGCCGTCCCAGGCACCCGTGCCCGCGGACTCGACCCCCACCTCGGCGACGCCGCGCTCGTGCAACGCGCGCCGGAGCAGCGCTTCGGCCAGCGGGCTGCGGCAGATGTTGCCGGTGCAGACGAACAGGATCAGCTTCACGGCGCGAGGATCCCGGCCGCGCCGCGCAACTCGGCCAGCGAAACGGCCCCGGCTCGGATGACTCGCGCCGGGTGTCCCGTGCAATCGACCACGGTGGACGGCGGGCGATTCCCCAGCACGCCTCCGTCCAGCACCAGCAGGTCCCCGCTGCTCACCGGACCGGCGAAATCGCGCAAAATCGCGGCGGCCCCGGGAGCCGGCGCGGAGCCGGGTAGATTGGCGGAGGTGGAGGTCAGCGGCTCGCCCAGTGCGGCAACCAGGCGCGCGATGTGCGGATGCGATGTCCAACGCACAGCGATCCCCCCTTCCGGTCCGCGCAACAGGTCCGGCAGACGCCCGCTCCCGCCCGGCAGCACCAGGGTCAGCGGCCCAGGCCAGAACGCCCGGGCGAGGGCGTTCGCCGACTCGTTGAACGCCAGCCCCTGGGCCTCGGCCATCGCCCGACTCGCCACGAGCACCAGAAACGGCTTCCCGGCGGCGCGTCCCTTTAGCGACGCCAGTGCGCGCACTTCCGACTCGCGCGGGCGGGATCCCAAACCGTACACCGTTTCAGTGGGATACGCGAGCAGTCCACCGGCGCGCAGGTGGTCGACGGTCGGCTGCAGTGCGGCCGCGACGTCGGCATCGGTGACGAACGGCAGCGCCGTCATGGCAGCGCGCGCGCCAGCGCTTCCGCGAGGCGCCAGTCGTCCTCGGTCGTCACTTTGATATTGTGTGGCGAGTCCGCCACGACCTCCACCGGAAACCCGGCGCGTTCGGCCAGTTCGGCGTCATCCGTCGGGGTTGGGGACCCCTGGTTCCAGGCGGCATACGCCGCCTCGATGATCGCGCGCGGGAACCCCTGCGGCGTCTGCGCACGCCACAACTGTTCGCGGCCCACCGTGCGCGCCACGCGCCGCTCGCCATCCACCTGTTTGACGGTGTCGCCCATCGGGACCGCCGCCACCGCTCCCACCCCCGTGCGGGCGCGGGCGATCACGGCGTCGATCGTCGTGCGGGTGACGAATGGCCGTGCGGCATCGTGCACCAGCACGATCGCCGGCGACGCGCTGAGTACGGTCAGCCCCGCGCGTACGGAATCGGCCCGCGTTGCACCGCCGGCCACAATCTGGAGTCGCTGACCCACGTGCGGAGCCAGCCAATCGGGCGGTCGCTCGGCGAACGCGGCGGGCAGCACCACCACCAGCTGGCTCACCTCGGCGTGCGACGCGAACGGGCGCACTGCCCGTAACAGCATTGGGACACCCAGGATCGGACGGAATTGCTTCGGCTCGCGCGCGCCGGCGCGCACGCCGACGCCGGCCGCCACGATCACGACTCCGACGTCAGGCGGCGAGGCGGCGGGCGAGCTCACCGACGTGCTCGATCCCCACGACGTCGAGGCCGCTCGATACCCGGGACCGGGACGACAGGAACACGCGCCGAAACCCCTGTCGTTCCGCCTCGCCCAGCCGGCGCTCGAGCCCGGAGACCGGGCGTACCTCGCCGCCCAGGCCGACCTCTCCCAGGAACAGCGCGTCCGCCGGTGCGGGACGGTCATGCACGCTCGACATCAGCGCGGCGATCACCGCCAGGTCGGTCGATGGCTCGAGCAGACGCACCCCACCCGTCACGTTGACGAAGACATCCAGCGCGCCGACGGGCAGCCCGCCGCGCCGCTCCAGCACCGCGAGCAACACGGCGAGCCGTCGCTGATCGAGTCCTGTAGCCACCCGCTGCGGCGTGCCGAATCCGGCCTTCGAGGCGAGCGCCTGGACTTCCACCAACACCGGTCGCGTCCCCTCCATCAATGCGGTGACCGCGGAGCCCGAGACACCGGTGTGACGGCCCGCCAGGAAGACGGCTGCGGGATCCGGGACTACTTCGAGGCCGGCGGATGTCATGCGGAACACGCCGATCTCGTCCACCGAGCCGAAGCGGTTCTTCACCGCCCGCAGGATGCGGTGATCGAGCGTCGCCTCGCCCTCGAAGTAGAGGACCGTGTCCACGATGTGCTCTAGTGTGCGCGGGCCGGCGATGCCCCCGCCTTTCGTCACGTGTCCCACCAGGAACACAGCGGGCCCTGCCTCCTTGGCAAAGCGCATCAGCCGAGCGGCGCACTCGCGCACCTGCCCGACATTCCCCGGTGCGCCCTCTAGCTCTGCGGTGTACGTCGTCTGGATCGAATCGAGGAACAGCACTTGGGCGTGGACCGCGGCAGCGTGATGGAGAATGGACTCCAGGTTCGTCTCGCCGAGCACGTGCACCGCACCCGCATCCTCGGTGAGTCGCGCAGCGCGCAGCTGGAGCTGCTCCGGCGATTCCTCCCCCGACACGTACAGGGTGCGCACACCAGCCCGCTCGAGCCGCGCCGCGCCCTGCAACAGCAGTGTGGATTTGCCGATTCCCGGCTCGCCGCCCACCAGCACCAGCGATCCGGGAACGATCCCGCCGCCGAGAATGAAATCCAGCTCGTCGAAGCCGGTCTTCCAGCGGCTGATGTCGACGCCGCCCACCGCGGACAAGCGGATCGGAGGCCGGGTGGACGGATTGTGTGTCTGCCCGCCCGCCCGCGTTGCTTTGCGGCCGGCCGCCTCTTCCACCAGCGCGTTCCAGGCGCCGCACGAGTCGCACCGCCCCGCCCACTTCGGCTGCTCCGCACCGCACTCGGTGCAGCGGAACACCGAATGGGCTCTAGCCATTCCGGGCCTCGAGCGGCGCGGCGCGCTCGGTGTAGTTGTCGAAGCGGGTGAATTCCTTCTTGAAGTAAAGCTTCACCGTCCCGGTGGGCCCGTTGCGCTGTTTCCCGACGATCAGCTCGGCGAGGCCTTCGATGCTGTTGCCGTCCTTGTCTACCGTCCCGTCGTAAAACTCCTGGCGATAGATGAAGCACACCACGTCGGCATCCTGCTCGATGGCGCCCGACTCACGCAAATCCGAAAGCTGCGGCCGGCGGTGCTCGCCGCCGCGCTGCTCCGGGGCGCGCGACAGCTGCGACAGCGCCACGACCGGCACGTCGAGCTCCTTGGCGAGCGCCTTGAGGGAGCGGGAGATGTAGGAGATCTCCTGCTGGCGGTTCTCAATATCGCTGGGACCCGTCATCAGCTGCAGGTAGTCCACCACGATCATGCCGATGTCGTGCTCGGCTTTGAGCCGGCGGGCCTTGGAGCGCATCGCCAGGGGTGTGAGCGCGGCGGAATCGTCGATCCAGATCGGCGCGGTGCCGAGCAGGCCGGCGGCACGGGCGAGCTTGGGGTAGTCGTCGTCGCGCAGCGCGCCACGCCGCAGGCGCTGGGCGTCCACCAGGCCCTCCGAGCACAGCAGGCGCTGCACCAGCGCTTCCTTCGACATCTCGAGCGAGAACACCCCGACCCCGACCTGATGCTCGATCGCGGCGTGCTGCACGCAGTTCAACACGAACGACGTTTTCCCCATCGACGGCCGTGCGGCGATGATCACGAGATCGC
>JBOHST010000045.1:0-3097 GCA_050733375.1 Gemmatimonadales bacterium | reverse complement strand
GTTCGACATCACGGTCGGCGGTGTCTCCGCTTCACAGTCCACGGTGAACGCAGCGCCGACCGCCATCACGGCGAGCAATGGGTCGAGCAGCTCGACGATCACGGTCATCGCCAAAGACGCCTTCGGCAACGCAATCCAGGGTGCCACGGTCGTGCTCAGCGCCTCCGGTTCGAACAATACCGTGACTCAGCCTGCGGGGACGACGAACGCGAGTGGGGTCGCCACCGGAACCCTCGCGTCGACGATGGCTGAATCGAAGACGATATCGGCGACCATTGCTGGGGTCGCCATGACGCAGACGGCGACGGTGCTCGTGAACCCGGCGGCAGCCAGCGCGCTCGTCTTCACGGGGCAGCCATCGACGACCCAAGCCGGTGCGCCGATCACGCCGGCAGTGGTCGTGACGGCCCGCGACCAGTTCGACAACATCGCGACCGGATTCACCGCCGACATAATCGTGGCCATCGGCGCCAACCCGGCCGGCGGTTCCCTGGCAGGCACGACTACTCGCCCTGCGGTGGCCGGCGTGGCGAGTTTCCTCGACCTCAGCATCGACAAAGCCGCCACGGGGTACACGCTGACCGCGACGTCCGGTGGCCTGAACCAGGCCAGTGGCGCATTCGACATCTCAGCCGGCGGTCCGGATCACCTGACGATCACGGTGCAGCCGTCCAACACAACGGCGGGAGCCGCGATCACACCGAGCATCCGGGTCGAAATACGGGATCAGTTCGACAATCTCGTGAACGGGGCCAGCAACTCCATTGCGCTGGCGATTGCCGCCGATCCTAGTGGAGGAACGCTGTCCGGCACGACGACCAGGAACGCCCTGGCGGGCGTCGCCACTTTCTCAGGGTTGAGTATCGACAAGGCCGGGAGCGGCTACACGCTGGAGGCCACGTCGGGCGGCCTCACCCTGGACACGAGCGCGCCGTTCGACATCACCGCGGGTGCTGCCGACCATGTCGAGCTCTCGGTCCAGCCGTCGCACACCGTCGCTGCTGCGGCGATCACCCCCGCCGTCCAGGTCGAGATCCAGGATCAGTTCGACAATCTGGTGACGGACGCGGCGACGACCATTACCGTGGGCATTGCGAGCAACCCGAGTGGCGGCTCACTCTCAGGCACAACCGCGCGAGCGGCAGTCGCCGGGGTGGCCACCTTCTCGGGGCTCAGCATCGACAAGGCGGGTACCGGGTACACGCTTGACGCGATTGCCACCGGGCTCGACGGCGACATATCGAGCGCGTTTGACATCACCGTCGGCGCGGCAGCGAGGCTCGGGTTCTTCGTTCAACCGACCGCGACAGCAGCCGGAACACCAGTCAGTCCCCCGGTGCAAGTTGAGATCCTGGACCTCGGCGGCAACCGGGTGACGGGCGCCACGAACAGCGTGACGCTTGCGATGGGCGCCAATCCGGGCGGCGGTAGCCTGTCGGGCGGCGGCGCCGTGGCGGCGGCCGGTGGGGTGGCGACCTTCTCGAACCTCAGCATCGACAAGGCAGGGATTGGGTACGACCTGGTGGCGACCTCGGGGACTCTGTCCGCGGCCACGAGCGCGGCGTTCGATATCTTCTTGGTCCCCGACCACCTTGCGTTCGTCGTCCAGCCGTCCAACGCGACGGCGGGCGCGGCGATTGCGCCGCCCATCCAGGTGGAAATCCAGGACGCGGCAAACAACCGCGTGACGACCGCGACCAACAGCATCACGCTGGCGATCGCGAACAACCCGAATGGGGGAACTCTCTCGGGCACACCCACGAGCGACGCAGTCGCGGGCGTGGCGACCTTCTCGGGTCTGAGCATCAACAAGGTGGGGGTCGGTTACACGTTGCAGGCCACGTCTGGAACCCTCACGTCGGCGATCAGCACCGGGTTCAGCATCAATCCGGGCAGCGCGACGCAGCTCAGCTTCACCGGGTTCCCCCCGGCCGTGCCGGCCGGTGCCCCCATCCTGCCGGCGGTGCAGGTCACCGCCCAGGACGGCCAGGGGAACACGGCGACGGGGTACACGGGCGGTATCACGCTGGCGATCGAGAACAACCCGAGTAGCGGGACTCTCACCGGAGCAACGACCGTCGCGGCGGTCGCCGGCGTGGCCGTATTTACTGACGTGCGCATCGATAGCACCGGAATCGGCTACACCCTGCGGGCCGCATCGGGTCTGCTCGCCGACACCGTCAGCGGGCCGTTCAACGTCACGGATCCCGTCCTGGTCGGCGCCGGGGATATCGCTGACTGCACCAAGCTCAGCGATGACGCCACGGCCAATCTGCTCGACGGCATTCCCGGCATCGTCTTCATAGCCGGCGATAACGCGTACCCGAACGGCCGCGCGCAGGACTTCGCCAACTGCTACGATCCGACGTGGGGCCGACACAAGGCGCGCACCCTCCCCGTCACCGGCAATCACGAGTACGACAGCAGTGCCACCGCCGCGGACTACCGCGCGTACTTCGGCGCGGCGGTGGCCGATCCGTTGAACAATGGCGGTTACTACTTCGGGTACGACCTGGGCGCCTGGCACATTGTGGTGCTCAACACCGACATTCCCATCGGGCCGCAGGTCACGTGGTTGCAGGCGGATCTGGCGGGGAGAACCAACCAATGCATTCTTGCTTTGTGGCATCGCCCAATCTTCACTTCGGGATCGTCGGGGGGGAGGCCATCCGCGCGGCCATTGTGGCAGGCGCTTCAAAACGCGGGCGCGGAGGTTGTGATCAATGGGCACGACCACCTGTACCAGCGCTTTGCGCTGCAGGATTCGCTCGGGAACGCGGATCCGACTGGCATCCGGGAGTTCATCGCCGGTACGGGTGGTGGAGAAACGCATTCCAATTTCCCCAACATCGTGCCGAACGTTGAGGTTGATGACCGGAACAACTTTTCGCGCGGTGTGTTGAAGCTGACGCTGTACCCGGGCTCCTATAGCTGGGAGTTCATTCCGGCGCCGGGGTTCGGGACGTTCATTGACTCAGGCACCGCCGCCTGCCACTAGGCTCGGACTCGACCCGCTGCCGTGAGAAACGTCACGGCGTCGATCCGCCCCACGCGCTACGAGGGTTGGAGGATTTCCATGCGAACGATCACCTTACAG
>JBOHST010000044.1:0-7871 GCA_050733375.1 Gemmatimonadales bacterium | reverse complement strand
GGATCGAGGCACTGGGCGCCTGGCTGAAGCTCGAGAGCCGACAGCCGATCGGCGCGTTCAAGGTGCGCGGCGCCTACAACGCCGTACGCAAGCTGTCCGACGCGGCCCGGGCGCGTGGCGTGATCACCTTCTCCAGCGGCAACCATGGCCAGGCGGTGGCGTTCGCCGCGCAGCGATTCGGCGTACGCGCGGTGATCGTGATGCCCGAGACCGCGCCGGCGGTGAAGATCGACGGGGTGAAACGCTGGGGCGGCGAGGTCGTGTTCGCGGGGCGCACCTCGGAAGACCGGCGCCTCGCCGCAGTGGACATCGCGGCGCAGCAGGGCCTGGCCGTCATCCCGCCCTTCGATCACGCCGACGTGGTCGCCGGCCAGGCCACGGTGGGAGTGGAGATCGCCGAGGACCTCCCCGGCGTGGCGACGGTGGTCGTCCCGGTCGGCGGCGGTGGGCTGATCTCGGGGGTGGTGCGTGGGCTCGCGGCGGCCGGCAGCCGGGCGCGGGTGGTCGGCGTCGAGCCGACCGGCGCGCCCAAGCTGGCCCGCTCGTGGGCCGCCGGGCGGCCGGTGACCCTCGAGCGCACCGCCAGCGTTGCCGACGGTCTCATCACGCTCAGCGTGGGGGCGATACCGTTCGCGGTGCTGCAGGAGCACCGCGAACGCCTTGCCGGTGTCGTGACGGTGGAGGATGACAGCATCCAGGACGCGGTGCATTTTCTCCACCGCGAGTGCGGCCTCGTGGTGGAGCCCTCGGGCGCGGCCACCACGGCCGCGCTACGCACCGGGGCGCTTCAGCCGTACGCGATCCCCCCTCTCGCGCTCGTCGTGAGCGGGGGCAACATCGACCCCGCACCGCTCGAGGACCGGAGTCGCCCATGACCGACGCGACCGCTGGCTCGTCTCCGCCGTCGAGGGGCAAGATCCTCCTCGCCGACGACGATGAGAGCCTGGTCCACACCCTGAGCTACATCCTCCGGGAGCGCGGCTACGAGGTCGTCGTGAGCCCCGGGGGCGAGAATCTGCTGGCCCTGGTCGAAGCGGAGCAGCCGCAGCTCCTGCTGCTCGATATCATGATGCCGAAAATGGACGGGATGACGCTGCTCGAGCAGCTGAAGGACGACGAGCGCTACCGCGACCTCCCGGTGCTGATGCTCTCGTCCATGCCCCCCGAAGACGCCACCGTGAAGGCCCTCGGACTGGGCGCCGCCGACTTCATCCCCAAGCCGGTCCGGGCCAAAGAGCTGTTCGCCCGTGTGGAGGCGCACCTGCGCGTGGGCCGGACGCTGGTGCTGGCGCGCGAAGAAGCGAAGAGCCGGGCGGCGATGGTGGACATTCTGCACGAAGTCACCGATTCCCTCAAACCGGATGAGATCTACAACATCCTGGTCCGCCGCGTCGCCCGCGTGCTCAACATTTCGCGCTGCTCGATGGTGCTGGCCAAGCCCGGCGACAAGGTCGGGATTGTCGTGGCCGCGTTCGAGAGCCCGATGCTGCGCAACCTCGAGATCGAGCTGGCCCGATACCCGGAGATCGGCCAGGCGCTCGACACCGGACGCCGCGTGCTGGTGGCGGACGTCGCCACGGATCCGCTGTATGAAACGGAACGCCGCCGCTGGAAGTCCGAAGGGATCGCGGTGCCGACCCGTTCCGCCGTCGCCTTACCGTTCTATATGAAGGATCGCCAGGTCGGAGTGTTCTTTCTGCGCACCACCGGGCAGGATGCCTCCCTCACCCCGGCCGACGCACAATTCGCGGAGACGGTCATCCGAACGGCGGTGGCCGCGATCGAAAAGGCCTACGATTTCGAGACGGCGGTCCTGGACAAGCGACGCTTCGAGCAGCTCGCCGCCACCGATTCCCTGACCGGCACGCTCAACCGCCGCGCCATGGCCGAAGCGTTGGCGACGGAGCTCGACCGGGCCCGGCGCTACAATCTCTACCTCAGCATCCTGCTCGCCGACATCGATCGATTCAAGCAGGTCAACGATCTGCGCGGGCATCTGGCGGGGGACGCGGTGTTGCGGCAAGTTGGGGAACTCCTGCGGCGCGAGGCGCGGTCGGTGGACATCGTCGCCCGCTATGGCGGCGAGGAGTTCGTGGTGGTGATGCCCGAAACGATGGTGCAGGGCGCCGCGAAGTTCGCCGAGCGGCTGCGACGCCGGATGGCCGCGCGCGACTTCGCCGAGCCGGGCGAGGAGCCGCTCTTCCTGACCGTCAGCATCGGACTCGCGGGCTTTCCGAACGAGCGCGTCACCAGCGCCGACAGCTTCGTCGCGCTCGCGGACCAGGCCCTGTATCGCGCCAAAAACGAGGGCCGCAACTTGGTACGGGAATGAGTCAGCGTCGCTGCCCGAAGTGCAAGACGGTCTACGCCGATTCCGCCCGCTTCTGCCCGAAGGACGGGTCGATGCTCGTGGACGTCCAGAGCGCGCCGTCGTCCGCGACGCCCAAGACGCCGGCAGGCGGCAGCGCCACGGCCGTGCGCACCCCACCGCTGAAACAGCCGAGCCTGGAGCGCGCGTCGTCGCTCTCCAACCAGCTACTCGACGCGCGCTATCAGGTGACGAAGAAGCTCGGCGAAGGCGGGATGTCCTACGTCTACCTCGCCAAAGAGATCTCCAGCGGTGAAGAGGTCGCGATCAAGGTGCTGTCGCCCAAGCTGGCCAGCGACCGGAGCTCCGTGGAGCGGTTGCGGCGCGAGGCCGGCCTGGCGATGCGCCTCGACCACCCCAACGTGTGCCGCATCCTGCGGTTGGGCGAGTCGGAGGACGGACTGATCTACCTGGTGATGCCGTTCCTGCGCGGTGAGTTGCTGTCGGACCGCGAGGTGAAGGGCGGCCCGATGGACCTGGTGGCCGGCCTCTCGATCCTGCGGCAGGTGTGCGCCGGGCTCCACCACGCGCACGAGCTGCAGATCGTCCATCGCGACCTGAAGCCCGAGAACATCATGCTCGTGCCCAACGACGACGGCAGCGACCGGGCGGTGGTCATGGATTTCGGGCTCGCCAAGGAGCGGCGCGCCGACCCGTCGATCGCCAAGCTCACCGCCACGGGCATCATCCTCGGGACTCCGGAGTTCATGAGCCCCGAGCAGATCCGGGGGAAACCGCTCGACGCGCGCTCCGACGTCTATGCGCTTGGCATCGTGGCGTTCGAGATGTTCACCGGCAAACTGCCGTTCCAGGGGCGCAATGCTCAGGAGATGATGATCGCCCGCCTGCGGGGCAGCCCCACGCCGATACGCACGATCCGGCCCGACCTGCCGGCGGGCCTCGAGAAGGCGATCTCCAAAGCGCTCGATACCAGCCCGGAGAGCCGCTTCGCCTCCACACTGGAGTTTTCCGAGGCGCTGACCGAAGGGGATGGCGGCGGGGGCGGGGGCGGGGCGGGCGGCGGAGGACTGTTCGGAAAGATCAAGGAGAAGCTCAGATGAGGCAGGGATACGTCGTGCACCGGCGTATCCGTTCCTGTCTCGTCGCGCTATGGGCCTTGGCCGGGCCGGTCGCGGCCCAGCAACCGGCGCCGATCACCGCCATTCGCGCCGGGACGCTGATCGACGGCGCCGGGGCTCCGCCGCTGAAAAACGCCGTCATCCTGATCCAGGGCGAGCGCATCACGGCGGTCGGCGCCGCCGTCACGATCCCGCGTGGCGCCGCGGTGATCGACCTCTCCGGTCACACCGTGCTCCCCGGCTTCATCGATGCCCACGTCCATCTGGCCTTTCGCACCATCGGCGACGGTGATTGGCAGCACAGCGGCCTGACCGAGTCTCCGGGCCAGCTCGCGCTCCTCGGAGCGGCGCACGCGCAGCAGACGCTCGAAGCGGGGTTCACGACGGTCCGCGTCGTCGGGACGAGTCATTTCAACGACATCGCGTTGCGCAACGCGATCAGCAGCGGCTGGATCCCGGGCCCGCGCATCCTCGGCGCGGGGACGTCGTTCGGCATCACGGGTGGGCATTGCGATGACCTCGAAGGCTACCGCCCCGGCGCCTTCGGCCATGAGTCGGGGATCGCCGATGGCGTAGCCGACGGGGTGGACCAGGTCCGCGAGGCGGTGCGCTACGGCGTGAAATACGGCGCCGACGTGATCAAGATCTGCGCGACCGGCGGCGTGCTCTCGCTCACCGATTCGGCGGGGGCGCAGCAATACAGCGAAGAGGAAATGCGGGCCATCGTCGAAACGGCCCGGATGCTGTCGCGCCGCGTCGCGGCCCACGCCCACGGCACGCCGGGGATCAAGGCTGCGGTGCGCGCCGGCGTCGCCTCCATCGAACACGGGTCGATCCTCGACGCCGAGGCCGTCGCGCTGATGGTGCAGCACGGCACCTGGCTCGTCCCGACGTTGATGGCGGGCGAGCAGGTCTCCGAGCTGGCGCGGGCCGGCCGGCTCCCGCCCCCGATTGCCGCGAAGGCGCTCGCCATCGCACCGCGCATGCAGGCGTCGTTCAAGCTGGCCCTGGACGGCGGCGTGAAGATCGCGCTCGGCACTGATGCCGGCGTCTTCGCCCACGGACGGAACGGCCACGAATTCACCCTGATGGTGCGCTTCGGGATGACCCCGATGCAGGCGATCCAGGCGGGGACCCTTTCGGGCGCCACGCTGCTCGGCCGCGAAACGGAAATCGGCAGCCTCGTCGCCGGGAAGTACGCCGACATCGTCGCGGTGCGGGGTGACCCGTTACAGGACGTCACCGTGCTCGAGCGGGTGGACTTCGTGATGACGGGTGGAACGGTGTTCAAGCGCGACGGGCAGGTGGTGGGACGGAGCGACGCCGGCGTGCCGTGACCGTGGCCTTCCGCCCATGAAGCGCTTCCCCGCCTTTGATCCCCCCGAGTACGTCTCCTGGCAAGCCGACCCCGCGCTGGTGCTGGCGTACCGCCAAACCATCGAGGCCGACCCCGGGCGCGCGTCGCTCGTGGCGCGGCTCTCCAAGGACAAGAAGCGCGAGCTGTACGCGGGCCTGGTGCGCACGCGGCTGCATGACGTGATGCTGAAACGCTGGGTCCGCACCGGCGTCATCTCCAAGGCCTGGCTCGGCACCGGCGAGGAGGCGACGACGGTCGGGCCGGTGCACGCGCTGGAACGCGGCGACGACGTGGTGGCGCCGATGATCCGCAACGCCGGCGCGTGCGTCGAAATGGGGATGCCGGTCGCCGACGCGCTGCGGGCCTACCTCGGCACCGCAGACTCGCCGTCGCGCGGCCGCGACCTGCACCTCGGCGACCTGGGACACGGCGTGCTGCAGCCGATTTCTCACGTCGGCGACGTGGTGCCGGTGATCGCCGGGATTGCGCTCGCCTTCAAGATCCGCGGGGAGCCGCGCGTGGCGCTGACCTGGATCGGCGACGGCTCCACCAAGACCGCCACGGCGCACGAGGGGACGAACTTCGCCGCCGTCCAGCAGCTCCCCGCCATTTTCATCGTGCAGAACAACCAGGTTGCGCTCGGCACCCGGCTCGACCGGCACCACCTCTCCGGATCGTTCAAAGACTGGGCCGCGTCGTACGGCATCTGGGGGCTCACTTGCGACGGCAACAACGTGCTGGACGCCTGGGCGGCCACGCGGCTCGCCGCCGACCGCTGCCGCGCGGGGCAGGGGCCGGCGTTGATCGTCGCCGAGACGTTCCGCATGGGCGGTCATGCGACGCACGACGAGCGCGAGGCGCGCGACACGTTTCCGGCACAGCTGTTCGCCGAGTGGGGGAAGCGCGACCCGATCGGCCTGTATGAGGAGTACCTGAAGGAAGAGGGCTGGTTGGGGAAGGAGTTGGAGGAAGTGGAGGCGGTTGTGGCGGCCGAAGTCGAGCGGGCCGCAGAAGTGGCGGTGGCGAGCCGGGACCAGATGCCGAAGGGGGAGACGGCGGTAACGGGAGTGTATGCGGATGGGCGGTAGGGCCGTGGCCTCGAGGTGCGTGCGGGGGATCCGCGAGTATTATCGGGTGTACCGAGACTCCACCGCCGTTAGGAGATGCCAATGAAACAGCCGCTCTTCGCGGTTGCGCTGCTGGCCCTCGCCTGCAGCAACAACGAGTCCGTCGCCGGGCAGACGCCGCCCGCGGGACTCGTGCCGCAAGAGATCCTCGGCCATACGCTCTACCTCCGGCCCGGATTCCGTATCGGTGTCTTCGCCGAGAACGTGGGCGGCGTGCGCAACATTATCCTCGGCCCCGGGGGTGCGGTGTATGCCGCGCGCGAGGGCGCCGGGAAGATCGTCAAGCTCGTCGACGCGAATGGCGACGGCGTCGCGGAGTCGGTGATCGATATGGCCAGCGGGCTCGATGGGCCCTACGGGATCGCGTTCCGCGGCGACACGATGTATGTGGGGGAAGTGACCCGAATTGTGCGGGTCGTCCCCGGGAACCCGACGCCGCAGCCCGTGGTCACGGGCCTCCCGGGCGGCCCCGGTCACTCGACGCGCACCGTGGTGTTTGGACCCGACGGATACCTGTACGTCGCGGTCGGTTCGAGCTGCAACGTCTGCGTCGAATCGAACGCGCGTCGGGCGGCGATCACGCGCTTCAATGCGGACGGCACCGGCGAGCACCGCTTTGCCACGGGGCTCCGCAACTCGGTCGGTCTCGCCTTCCATCCGACGACGGGCGAGCTGTGGGCCACCAACAATGACCGCGACAACCTCGGTGACGACGTGCCGCCCGAGCACCTGAACATCGTGAAGGATGGGAAGTGGTACGGCTGGCCCGGGTGCTGGCTCCCCGGCCAGAACAACCCCGAATACCCCAACGTCGATTGCTCCACGGTCGAGCCACCGGCGATCACGTTCCAGGCGCACTCGGCGCCGTTGGGGCTGGGGTTTTACACAGGGTCCGCGTTCCCCGCCGATTTCCAGGGCGACGTGTTCATGGCGTATCACGGATCGTGGAATCGCAGCGTTCCCACCGGCGCGAAGGTGGTGCACGTCGACGTGCAGAACGGCAAGCCGGTCTCGATCGAGGACTTCGTCGTCGGCTGGCAGCTCAGCAATGGCTCGCGGTGGGGACGGCCGGTGGCGGTGGCGTCGCTGCCCGATGGCTCGCTGTTGATCTCGGATGATGCCGCTGGACGGATCTGGAGGGTGCGCTATGAACCGTAGTTGGAAGACTCGAGCCCTCACGGGGGCAAGCGGGGTCGTCCTGGCGCTGGGCATCGCAGCCGTGATGGGATCGGCGCGCGAACCCCTGGCCACCCGCGCCGACATCCACTCGGAATACGTGAAGTACACGAGTGGCCGGGATACCATCACCGCATACCTCGCCTACCCGGAGCGCGCGGACCCCGCGCCGGCGGTGATCGTGATCCACGACATCTACGGGATGTCGGATCGGTTGCGGCCGGCGGTGGACCTATTGGCGCAACGCGGCTTTGTGGCGATCGGTCCCGATCTGCTGTCGCGGCGCGGCGGCACGTCGGCGGTCGCCGACAGCGCCCGGCGCTTCATTATGTCGCTGCACCCCGACACCGTAACGCAGGATCTCGACGCCACATACGCATACCTGAGGACGATCAAGGCCGTACGCCCCGACCGGATCGGCGTGATCGGGTTCTGCTGGGGCGGCGGGCAGAGCTTCCGCTATGCGACGAATAATCCCGGCCTGCGCGCGTTCGTGGTGTGCTACGGGCCGGGACCCGATACCGCGGCCCTCGGGCGGATCAAGGCGAAAGGCTTCGGCGTCTACGCGGAGAACGATGCGCGCATCAACACGGGGCTGACCGACCTGACGGCGGCGCTGCAGCGGGCGCGCGTGGACTATCAGCACCGGGTCTATCCCGGAGTGGGCCACGCGTTTCTCCAGACGCGCGAGAAGCCGGAGGTCGCGGACTCGGCCTGGTCGGCGATCGAGCGGTTCTTCCGCGAGCAGCTCGATCGCTGAGGTG
>JBOHST010000043.1:0-5920 GCA_050733375.1 Gemmatimonadales bacterium | reverse complement strand
TCACGACCGGGGGTCGCGCGTATTGCTGGGGCAGCAACGCCGAAGGCGAGCTCGGCACCGGCACCCGCGCCGATTCGCCGCTGCCGGCGCCGGTGGAGGGCAATCTCGTGTTCCTCAGTCTGGATGCGGGCGTCGAATTCACCTGCGGCGTCACGACCAGCGGCGCCACCCTTTGCTGGGGTCGGAACTCGACTGGCGCCCTGGGAAATGCCGCCACGCCGCGCAGCACGACGCCGCTCCCCGTCACCGGCGGGCTGCTGTTCCGCAGCGTGACCGCCGGCGGCGATCACGCCTGCGGCGTGGCGGAGGACGGCGTGGCCTACTGCTGGGGCGCGAACGTCCAGGGCCAGCTCGGCACCGGCGATACCCTGTCGAGCGCGCGACCGCTGCCCGTAGCCGGTGCGCTGCGCTTCCGCTCCGTCACCGCAGGCGATGCCCATACTTGTGGAGTCACGGTGGACAGCCTCGCGTATTGCTGGGGCACCAACCGGCACGGAGAGCTGGGCGTCGGCGCGCGCGGGGTGCGACTCGGCCCGCAACCCGTCGCCCATCACCGTCGCTGGGGGACGCTGAGCGCGGGCGCGCACCACACTTGCGGCACCATGGCCGATCGCCCGGCCGTGTTTTGCTGGGGCGACAATTTCCACGAGCAGATCAACCCTCGCCGGTCCTCCATGACCCTCGGCGCCGCCATCCTCTGGACTCCGACCTTCGCGGCGGAGCGCCGCGCGCTGGTGGCCGTGAGCGCCGGCCGGTGGCACACGTGCATCGTGTACCGCTATGCAACGCCGACCGTATTCTGCCGGGGGGCGAATTTCGACGACCAGCTCGGGCAATTCGTGCTGGGCACGTTCGTCCAGGTGAGCGCCGGGGACGCCCACACCTGCGCGCTGCGCGAGGACGGGGCCGTGTACTGCTGGGGCCGGAACGCCGCCGGGCAGCTGGGTGACGGCACGCGGTTCAGCGAGCGGCGCCCGGTGCGCATCGCCGAGGGGATCTCGCTCAGCCCCTAGCCTCTTTCGTTCTCTCCCGGGGCCGGCCATTTTCCCTACGGCATGACCGGTCCCGCCGCCCTCCCCGAGCTCTCCGAACAGTTCGTCGCAGAGCGCCGCGCCAAACAGCGGCAATACGTCCTGACCAACACGCAGGCCCACTGGCCGGTGATCGTCGTCGCGGTGCTGCTGCTCGGCGCCGTGCGGCTGTTCGGGAACGTGGAGGTCTCCTGGATCTTCCTCGTCGGCTTCGCCGTCGCCGCCGTCGCGGCCAACCTCGGCCTGGCGCGCCTCGTCCGGCAGACGGCGTTTCGACCCACGTACGTCACCCTCACACTCGTCGTCGGCGCCGCAATGACCTCCGCGGTGGTGTACGCCCTGGAGCGCACCGGGTATCTGCTGTATGGCGTGTACCTCATCGCCCCGCTGCAGGCCGCGCTGTTCCTTGGCCGCCGCGCCGCGTGGAGCGCGGTGCTCATCAACCTCACCGGCTTCGCGACGGTCGCGGCGCTCCGGTCGGCGGAACAGTGGGGCTGGTCCATCTTCCTGCAGGCGGCTGTCGTCCTGGCGTTCACGAGCTTCGCCCTGATCCCCACACTCACCGACATCGCCAGCCGGTTGCGACGCACGCGCCGACTCCTCGCCCAGGTGGAGCGCGGCGACCTCGCGGTACGGCTCAACGACCCGGCCGCCGACGAGTTGGGCTATCTGAGCGCCAGCGTGGACCAGACGACCGCCGCCGTGGCGGACGCCGTCCGCGAGGTGCAGCAGCAGGCGCAGGACCTGTCGGGGTTAGCGCGGCAGCTCGCCGCGGCCGCCAGCGACCTCGAGGCGTCCTCCCGCCAGATCGCGCAAACCACCGATCTCTTGTCCGAAGGAACCGACCGCCAGCGCCGTTCGATCGAGAGCGGGCGCGGCGCGAGCGACGCGGCCGCCCGCATCACGGCGGCGCTGCGCCAGCGATTCCAGCAGGCGGAGCGGCAGGTGGGGGCGGCCGCCCAGGAAGCCCACCGCCACGGCGAAGAAATCGCGCGCGCGCGCGAGCTATTGGAATCATTGGTGACCCATATCGATCAGGCGAGCCGGGCCGCGGGCACGCTGGAGCAGGGGTCGCGGGACATCGGCAAGCTGATGGACGGGATCACCCGCATCGCGAGCCAGACGGAGCTGCTCGCGCTGAACGCGGCGATCGAGGCGGCGCGGGCCGGGAAGTTCGGCGCGGGCTTCCGCGTCGTGGCCGACGAAGTGCGCAAGCTGGCCGAGCAGGCGAGCCACGCGGTGGAGGAGATCCGCGCGCGGATGCGGCTCACGCAGGACCAAATCGGCAGCGTGGTGGGAGCGTTGCGTCAGGGACGCATCGCGGCCCAGGATGCGGGCACCGTGTCGGGCGCGGCGCGCGCGGCGCTCGAGGCGATCTTCACGACGCTCAACGACACGACGCAGTTCGCCACCACCTTCGTCGGCGAGACGGAGGATCAGGCGCGCCAAATCGACGTCGTCGTGCGGCGCATGAGCGAGCTCTCGACCATCGGCGACGATGCAGCCGCCGGCGCCCAGCGCACCTCGTCGGCCACCCGCCAGCAGATCACCTCGCTCGCCGAGCTCGCCGAAGCCGCCGAACGGCTCTCGGCCGCCGTGGTGCGTCTCACGGCGTCGACACGGCACTTTAGAGTGGACGGAAAGAGCTAGAGGCCGGCCGCGCGACGCAGGCGGCGGGTGGCTGCGTTCGCCTCGACACGAATCTCCTCCAGGTCGGCGCTTTTCAAGCGGCCACTCTGCACCACGATGCGTCCGTCGACCACCACGTGCCGCACGTCGGCGGCGCGGGCGCTGTACACGAGCCGGGACACCAGATCGGCGCCGTCGGGCTGCGCGTGCGGTCCGGAGAGGTCCACGGCGACGAGGTCGGCGCGTTTGCCCGGCTCGATCGATCCGATCTCCTGCTCGAGCCCGAGCGCCCGGGCGCCACCAAGCGTGGCGAGCTCGAGCACGCGCGCGGCGGGCAGCGCCTCGGGTCCGAGCCGCGGCTTCTGAATCAGCGCGGCGAGCCGCATCTCCTCGAAGCCGTCGAGCCGGTTGTTGCAGGGAGCGCCGTCGGCGCCGAGCGCCACATGGCACCCGGCGGCGAGCATCTCCGGGATCGGCGCGATGCCGCTGCCGAGCTTGAGATTGGAGCTCGGACAGTGCACCACGTTCGTGCCGGCGCGGGCCAGCCGGCCGATCGCGTCACGGTCGGCCCACACGCAGTGCGCCAAGGCGGCGCGGCGGCCCGCAATGCCGACGGAGTCGAGGTAGGCGATCTCATCGTGTCCCGTAGCGCGCTTCACCAGCTCCAGCTCCACCGGCGTTTCGGCGGCGTGGGTATGGATCACCGCGCCCGCGCGCTCGGCGAGATCGCTCACGGCTCGGAGCAGGGGACCGGTGCAGCTCGGCACGAAACGCGGTGCGAAACAGAAACGCAGCCGCCCGCCCGCGGCGCCGTGCCACCGCGCGCACAGGTCGGCCGCTTCCCGCAACGCGCGGTCGGTGGGCTCGCGCAGCCCCGCGGGGTTCGCCTCCGCATCCATGAGACACTTCCCCGCGGTCGCCCGCAGGCCCGATGCTTCGAGCGCCTGAAACGCGGCGTCGGTGTGCCGCACCGTTTCCATGTCGAGGATCGCGGTCGTGCCGCCGAGCAGCAGCTCCGCGGCACCGAGCATCGCGGACCAATACACGCTCGCCTCGTTGTGCGCCGCCTCGAGCGGCCAGATCCGCTTCGCCAGCCAGTCTTCCAGCGCGAGGTCGTCGGCCAGCCCGCGGAACAGCGTCTGGCACAGGTGAATGTGGGCCTGCACGAGGCCGGGCATGAGGATCAGCCCGGTGCAGTCGAGCTCGATCGGCTTCGCGCCACGCGTCTCGGGTTTGCCGCGCCGCGCCCGCTGGTTGCCCGTCCGTCGCCGCACGGTGGTGATGCGCCCCTGCTCCACCACCACGTCGGCGTCGAGGATGCGGCGCTCGCCGTCCATGGTGACGACGCGGGCGCCGCTGATGAGAAGGGGACGAACGCTCGGGATGTCGGCGATCAGTCGGTGTTGGTCAGCGGCGTTCTCGGGGTGCTGTCGCCGTTGACCGGTAGGTCGAAGTAAGCGTCGAACTCGTCGAACAGCGCGTCGGAGGAATAGATGCCCGTGAGGATCCGCTCGGGGCCGCCGGGGTCGACGAGCAGATAGCCGTAGGGATAGTCGAGTCCCGAGAGCACGATCGCGCGCCGCTCGTGGTCGGCCAGCTCGACGAACACCGTGTCCGCATTGGTGGGGAGGAGCGCGATGCCGTTGGCCGCGAGTGTGGGCGCGACCTGTTCCGTGTAGTAGTCGAGATCGATGCCGGCGGATTGCGCCGAGTCGCGATTGAGAGTATCGCCCGCCTGCAGCCAGAACACGACGACACTCGGACCGGTGATGATCCGCGGACGACGCAGCCGCAGGCCGCGCTCCGAGTCCCGGTGGGGGTGCAACCGCGCCGACAGCGCGGCGGAATCGGCGGACGCCCGCGCGACGCGCTTCGGCCGGGCGTCACCGCGGCACGCGATCACGAGCAAGAGCAGCCAGATTCCGGTCTTCACGAATGTAGAAGATAAAACAGCAGCGCTCGTGGTGCTTCGGCGGTGACCGGCGCCACACCGCACCTGGCCGGTTACCAAGAGCGTGCTACATTGATTCCATGAGCGGTCGCCCCCCCGTTCGCCGGCATCATTGGATTGTCCGTCTGACCCACTGGGGCACCGCCATTGTCCTCGTGGGATTGGTCACGAGCGGCCTCCAGATCTACCAGGCCTACGCGCGCTTCGGGGAACGGGGCGGCGCCGCGTATCGGAATCTCTTCGAGGGCACGCGGTTCCCCGAGTCGATCCGGCTGGGCGGCTGGCTGGCCGGCGCGCTCAACTGGCACTTCGCCCTGATGTGGCCCCTGATCCTGTTCGGGCTGTTGTACACGACCTATCTCGTGGCGAGCGGCGAGTGGCGCTCCCTGCTGTTCGGCCCGAAGGACATCCCCGGCGCCGTCGCGATGGCGAAATACTACCTGCGGCTGCGCAAAGACCACCCGCCCCAGGGGAAGCACAACCCGCTCCAGAAGCTCGCCTACACCTCGGTCGTCGTGCTCGGCCTGCTCGCCGTGCTGTCGGGGATCGCGATCTACAAGCCGCTGCAGTTCGCCTGGCTCACGGCGTTGTTCGGCGGCTTCCAGCTGGCGCGCTACTGGCACTTCTGGACGGTTTGGCTCTTCGTGGGGTTCACCATTATGCACGTGGTGTTGGTGTTCGTCGTCGACCCGTCCAGCCTGCGCGCGATGCTCACCGGGTGGTATCGCGGTCGATTTCCTGGTCATGGCTAGATCCCAACAGACGCCGAGCCGCCGAGCCGCCGAGGTAAGGCCACTGCAGACGCCGAGGTTCGACCGTCGTGGATTCCTCACGCTCGCGGCCGCCGCGGGGTCGGCGTCGCTCGTCGCGGCCTGCGGATGGGACGGCGGTGCCTTGGTGCGCCCGCGCCTGCTCTCGATCAGCCGCGTAAACGACTGGGTGGGTGAGAAGCTGCTCTTCTCTCCGACTCGCCTGGCGCGAGAGTACAGCACCGCCGAGCGCGCCAGGAGCCTGCCGAGCTATTTCATCTCAAATTCGACGCCGATGCTGACGGATCCGATGCGGTGGCGGCTCGTGGTGGACGGGCTGGTGCGGACGCCGCTCGCGCTGTCGCTCGACGAGCTGCGGGCGATGCCGCGCACCGGCTACACGGTGAAACACCATTGCGTGGAAGGATGGACAGCCATCGCCTCGTGGGCCGGCGTGCCGGTGGCGGCGATCGTGGAGCGCTGCCGCCCCACGCCCGGCGCGCGATTCATCATGTTCAGGAGTTTCGACGCCGACTACTCGAACGGCTGGGATCTGGCGA
>JBOHST010000042.1:0-3493 GCA_050733375.1 Gemmatimonadales bacterium | reverse complement strand
GCAGCTCCGGGTCCGCATGCAACCAGGTGTCGGCGACGAATTGATACCACCGGGATGCCGTGTCGCGATCCCCGAGCCGCTCCGCAATGCGCGCGCGCTCCAGCCGAGCGATGACGAAGAACGGGCTGGGGGCGATCCACAGCCATTGATCGAGAACTTCGCTGGCCCGCTGGTCGTTGCCCCGCGCCGTGAGTAGTCGGGCGAGGGTGAGCTTCTCGAGCGAGCAGTAGACCCAGACACATGCGGTGTCCGGCAGGGCGTCGAAGCTGCGCAGCGCGGCCACCGAGTCCCCCCGGACCAGCGCCACGTATCCCGCCGCCGCCGCCGCCAGATAGTGGGCACGCAAGCGTTCATCCACGGCCGTTGTGCGGCGCATGGCGCGGTCGGCCTGCGCGATGACCCGCTCCAGCGCGGCGGTATCCTGACGCGTGAACCACCACGGGAGCCAGTTACGTCGCGGTAAACCACCAGGCTGGAGGGATCGGGCGATCACGGCGATGGCTGTGTCCGCGGGAATGGCGTTCAGCAGCGCCAAATCGCGAACCGGATTCAAGAACCAGACTGCCCAGGGATTCGGATTGGGCCGGGAGAGCAGCGGCTGATAGACTTCGGAGGCTTCGCGTGTGTGGCCGCGGTACAGGAGGAACGTCGCGAGATACTGCGGCCACATGAGCGTGTCGGCATAAATGGGATTACCCGCCACGCTGCGTTGACCCCGCGGGAGCGCCCGAACCAGTCGGATCGCCGTTTCGCCGGAGTCGGGCCAGGCTCGCAGGTTAAACGCCGCATAGAACAGCGGTTGCAGCGCCATCGTGTCGATGAGTCGCGGCAGCTCGGGACTCTCGGATCGGGCGGGATCGAGCAACCGGGCGGCGAGCCGGAGCGAAGTGGCAGTCTCATCCGCGGCATTCAGTGTCAAATACACCCGTGCGTAGCGCCGTGCCAGATCCACGTGCCCGGTCTTGATGGTGAGCTCGAACAGGTGCTCGTAGGCCGGCACGAATCCCGGGTCGAGCCCGATGGCGGTCTCGAACGCTTGGAGAACTTCCGCCGGTGTGCCGAACGAGTGGATCGGTGCACCGCCGTGGTGATAGCCCGCCGCGAAGAGGTGGTGATAGCGGGCCTCCCCCAGAGCCTGCCATACCTCCGGGTCGCCCGGGAACCGACGAGCCGCTTCGTTCAGCATCGAGAACAGCCGGTGGCGCAGCAGGCCCGCATCCGATTCAGGCCCGAAAGTGAGTGCATTAGAGCACGAATCCGCCGCGATGAGCAAGCTGTCGCGCATCGTGAGCCCGTGGTTCAGAGCAGCCGCCTTGAGAACGTACGTGCTCGGAGGCTCGAAGGCCTCGCTCCTCGGCGGCCCCCAACCGAGGTCCAGCGACATGCGCCGGTACGCCAACGCAAAAGAGCTGTCGAGCGCCGCGGCGCGGGCGTGGTGCGCCAGAGCGGCATCGTACTGGCCACGCCGATAGAACTGCTCGCCGCGCAAGAATTCCTTGAGCGCCGGCAATGAGGCCCCGCTGAACGGAGCGTTGCGGACGGCCGCGACAGGTCGCGAGCGGCCCAGCTCCCGCAACAGCGAGACGGCCAGCGAATCGGCGACGCGGTCGATGGCCAGCGTGTCGCCGGGGACCTCGACCTCTGCCTGCGACTGGCCGTCGGCGACGTCGAGCAGCGTCGCTCGCAGCCGGACGGAGTCGAGCCCGCCCCGCACCAGCGACCCGAAGACCACCAGTCGGGCGCCCGTTCGTCTGCCCAGGTCGCGGGCAGAAGCGGGATCCGCCGCACCGCTCCAGCCGCGCAGAAAGACCGAGGGCGACACGGTCCGCAGCTCGCCGGCGCCGTCCAGACTGCGCGAGAGATACTCGACCAGCCCCTCGCTCCATAAGCTGAGGCCGGCGCCGCGAACGTTGAACGGGGCAACGGCCACGAGGTCCGAGTCGAGCGAGCCCGCCGTGCTCGAGCGTGAAACGAACAGCGTTCCGCCCACCCCAGCGACCGCGAGAGCTACCGCGCCAATGGCCCACCCCACCCACCGCCTTCCCACCACGACCGGCGCACGTTCGGTGCCGCGGCGGCCCAAGGCCTCGGCAAACCGCGTCGCCGTGGCAAAGCGATCCGCCGGCACCCGTGCCAGCGCCTTCCGAATCGCTTGCTCGAGAGTTGCTGGCACCTGTTCCCGCACTGTCGTGAGCGGCGGCACCGGGTCCGTGAGCCGTCGCGCCAGGATCGCCTGCGCCGTTGGCCCCGTGTACGGCGGCTCGCCCGTCAGCATCTCGTACAGCACGCAGCCCAGGCTGTAGACATCCGAGCGCCCGTCGAGCACCGGCTCCCCCATCGCCTGCTCGGGACTCATGTAGGCGGGCGTGCCCACCACAATGCCCGTCTCCGTCAGTTTCTCCCCGCCGGCCGCGGTGATCGCCCGCGCGATCCCGAAGTCAGCGACGATGACTTCATCCCCCTGGAGCAGAATGTTCTCCGGCTTGATGTCGCGATGCAGCACGTCGTGGCTGTGCGCCTGCGCCAGCGCGCTCGCCACTTGCCGAGCGATCTCGACGGCCTCCTCGACCGGCAGCTGGCGTTCGCGGCTGAGTCGATCCCGCAGCGTCTCGCCTTCGATGTGGGGGGAGGCGTAGAACAGCAGCCCGCCGGCTTCACCGGAATCGTACAGGGGCAGGATATGCGGATGGGTCAGCCGGGCAGCGATCTCGATCTCCCGCAGGAATCGATCGGCGCCCAGGACGGCGGCCAATTCGGGGCGAAACACCTTGATAGCGACCGGACGGCGTTGCTTCAGGTCCCGAGCGAGGAACACGACCGCCATCCCGCCGTGCCCGAGCTCGCGCTCGACTGCGTAACGCCCGGCGAGGGCGGCGCGCAAACGTTCGAGGAGTGACACGAAGGTGGCCTAGGGGCCCACAGGCCTCACAAGTGCTCCAGCACCTTTTTTGCGAACGCCCGCGCCCGCGCCTTCAGGTCGCCCTTGCCCCGGAAGTCGCTGATCGTGAGCGACACGGCGTAGGGGCCATTCACCACGACCAGGTTCCCGCGTGTTTCACCGGCCGGGAGCCACAGGGCTCGGTCGCCCAAGCCCCGAACCGGCTCCGCCGCCTTTTGCGCGGCGAAGAAGGCGAAGACGTCCGTGCTGTCGCGCGACACGCGGTAATCCACCGACACCCCGTGAAACGCGTCGCCGGACACAGGATCGAGCGTGCAACTCTGGCCGGTGCCCTCGGCGCGTCGGTACTTCGACGGCTGGTCGAGAGCTCGGGACGCTTCGGCTTCCGTGATGTAGCCGCAGATCCCCCGCGGACGAGCGCTCGTCGCTTCAGGGCCGCCGCCCGCCGGCGCCCCACCACGCTCCCCCGCTCCGGCGTCCCGTGCGTCTTCCTTGGAGCAGCCGACCAACAACAACAGCGCCAGTGGGATCAGCGCGCGGTTCATGCGGACCCGTCCGGATGCTGTTGCGGCTCCTGCTCCGGCGCCGGTGGTT
>JBOHST010000041.1:0-5378 GCA_050733375.1 Gemmatimonadales bacterium | reverse complement strand
GTGTAGATCGTCGCGGCGCGGAAAGTCCGTGCGGAAGTGGCCGCCGCGGCTCTCCTGCCGCCGCAGCGCCGCGTGGGCGATCAGCCGCGCGACGAGGAGCTGGTTGCGAGTGCGCCACGCGGCGCGGGGCGTGCCGCCCGCGAGCTCGGCCAACACCCGCCGGGCGCGCACCAGCGAGGCCTCGCTTCGCACGACGCCGACGCCCGCCGTCATCACGCGGCGCATCTCGCGGCGGATGTCCTCGCAGCGCGCGTCGGCGTCCTGGGGGAGCGTCTCCTCGACCGGGGGCACCGGCCGGGCATCCGTCGTGTCCCCGGCGAGGAGCGCCCGGGCCACGCGATCGGCGAAGACGATTGCCTCGAGCAGCGAGTTGGATGCCAGGCGGTTCGCGCCATGCGCGCCGGTGCACCCGACTTCACCCACTGCCCACAGCCCCCATCGGTTCGTGCGCCCTTCGAGGTCGGTGCGAATGCCGCCCATCGCGTAGTGCAGGGCGGGAGCGACCGGGATCAGGTCGCCGGCAGGGTCGAGCCCGTACCGGTGGAGCACGAAACTGATGCCGGGGAACCGGGTCGCGACATCGGTGACGGAGCGTGCGTCGAGCCAGACGCCGCCCGTCTCGTCCGCCGCGGCCACCGCTCGTGCGACGACGTCCCGCGGCGCGAGCTCAGCGCGCGGGTCCACGTCGGAGAGGAAGCGGCGTCCGTGGCGATCCACCAGGATCGCCCCCGCTCCCCGCACCGCCTCGGAGACGAGCGGCGCGGGATTCACCCCGGGCAGCTTCAGTACCGTCGGATGGAATTGGAGGAATTCGAGGTCCCGGAGCTCGGCACCCACCTGGTGGGCCAGCGCCCAGCCGTCGCCCGTGGCAACGAGCGGGTTCGTGGTGACCGTGTAGAGCTGGCCCACGCCGCCGGTCGCGAGCACCACCGGGCCGGCGAGCCGGAACGCCGGGGCGTCCGGGCGAACGGCGACCACGCCGGTCACGCAGTCGCCGGTCGTGAGCAGACGGGCGACTTCGGTGTGCTCGCGGAGCTCGATCAGCGAATCGGTGGCCACGAGATGGGCAAGGCAGCCGACCAGCATCGCGCCGGTGCGGTCACCGCCCGCGTGGAGGATGCGGGGCCGGCTGTGCGCTCCCTCCACGCCGAAGCAGAGCGTCCCAGCCGGATCCCGGTCGAACCGGGCGCCGAGGGCGACGAGCTGGCGGATACGGGCCGGTCCTTCGGTCGTCAGGATGCGGACGGCGGCGGGGTCGGCGCAGCCGTCGGCCGCGGCGAGCGTGTCGGCGGCATGCAGCGCTGGGCTGTCCCCTGGGCCGAGCGCGGCGGCGATGCCGCCTTGGGCCCAGGCGCTGGCGCTGTCGGCGAGGGTGCGCTTGGTCAGGAGGACGCAGGGGCGCCCCTCGCTCGCCAGGCGCCACGCGGTCCAGAGGCCCGCGAGCCCAGAGCCGACGATGATGGGGCGGTTGGTATCGGAGTTCACTGCTGACTGCTCCCATTGGTGACAGTACCAGGGCTAGGGGGCCGATTGGGAAACGCCTCGGTCCGCTGCAGGTGACGGACCCCTCCCAGCCTGGGGCACGCGTCGCCGCGTGCCACCCATAACATAATTGGGTAGGGGGCAAACCGAGAGTCTGGTTGAGTCCACTGGCACAGGGGCTATCTTCCGCGCCCTGAAAGGCGTCCCCCGATTCGTGGGGCTCTTTAGGCTCACACTTGGGGCCTGCAAGAGCCTGGTACTGTGGTACTGTTGAGGTGACTGAAAGCCGAGCGCCGAGTGCGGCGCGACAGCATTGTAATCGGCGATCCAGGCTGGAATCTGCTCCAGACCAAGGACGCCATCGAACGATCGGCGCCGGCGAGATAGGCAACAGTCCCGGGCGGGGGCAACCATCTATCTCCTGTCGACATTCTTTGGCTCCTGTCGACATTCTTTGGTAACTTCATCAAACCGGAGCCGTCATATGGCCACCTATCTCATCTTCAGCCGCTTCTCGACAGAGTCCTTTCGCGACCTCAAGGACGTCAAACAGCTCGCCGCCGCTGTCTCCGAGCGGATCAAGGCAGAGTGCCCCGGCGTCCGCTGGAAGGACAGCTGGGCGACGACCGGGCACTTCGACGTGGTGGACGTGGTAGAGTCGGACGACCCCAAGCAAGTGACCAGGGCGGCGATGATCATTCACGCGGATGGACACGCGACGACCGAGACCGCGCTCGCCACTCCGTGGAAGGAGTTCCTCGCCTCGCTCTAAGGCGGGAGGGGCGGGAAGCCCTGCCATGACCGCAGGCGCCTTCGCTCTGGGCGGACGTGAGTCGCCCCCGCTTGCATAGCGCGCGGTTCCTCGATCGCAAACGATGGCTTGGGTCCACGCGTCACGACGACCACGACCCGATCGCTTCCACCGGATACCAGATCCAGCGCTTCCTGGCCGCGTGGTAGGGCTCCCAGAAGTTGAATGGGGGGATTGTCCGGAAACGGCAGCACATCAGACGAGCTGCACAGGCATTGGACCGTGCCATCGCGCCGTTCATTGCAAAGAGATGTCCTGAATACGAACTGAGAGGGCTGGTCGCTCGAGAGGTCGGTGAAGACAAGGTCGTGGCGCATCGGGCTTGCTGCGGCTCGCGAAAGCTCGCACGTTTGGAGGTTGGGTCGATGACGGCCGCACAGTGCTGTGCAGCAGGCGTCGGCCGACACCGTCACCACCCACAGGTACCAGCGCTACCGCGCGGGCACGACCTTACCGCGGAGGGTTCCGCCATGGCCGCCTTCTTTGGAAAGCTGCAGGAAGCCAAGCCCCAAGAGCTGGCCGCCGAACTCCGGGCTGCCCTCTCCCAGGTGAAGCAGGAGGGGGCGGCGTTCGAAAAGTTGATCGCGCGGGGGCAGGAGTCCGCAGAACGGCTCAACCAACTCTCCCAGCCGGTCTCGGAGGCGCAAAGGACTCTGGGCGAGCTCCAAACGCGCATGGAGGGGCTGCAGCGGATGGTTCCCCTGATGGAGTCTCTCGACGCCCAGACCCAGACGTTCACCGGCGTTCAGCGTCGCGTGGAAGCCCAGGTGGCACATGCGGCAGACGACGCGAAGCGCCTGCGGGCCGAAGTGGATGAGGTCCAGCACGGCCTCGAGATGGCACTCGCCCTGAAGAACGATCTCGCCGGCTTCCTCGAATTGGGCGGTGGCTTCAAGGCACTCCGCATCGACGCCGACAACCTCGCGGCACAGTTTCGCGATTTCGCTCAGGGCTTCGACCGGGTGCGCGATCGGCAGGAGGAGATCCGACAAGCCAGCCAGATCGCCGTCTCTCACCTGAACGCGTTCGCGGAACGCCAGCAGCAGATGCAAGGCACGGTCGCGACCACCGAGAGCCGGGTCACCACGCTCGAACGGACGCTGGAGAACCTGTCGCAGGCGTCGGCGCAGGTGGCCGAAACCAAGCGCCAACTCGGCACCGTGAAAGCGTTGGGAGACTCCGTCTCCCAGAGGATGGCCGCCCTCGAGCAGCAGCGCGAAAGCGTGGATCGCGCCCTGAATCAGGCGGCGCAGCTCAACCAGGTCATGCAGGAGATCAGCCGCCGGGGGCAAGAGCAAGAGGCGAACGCCAGGGACCTCGCCGAGCTCGAGGCAAAAGTCAAGGAGCTGAAGGCGCTCCACGGCGACGTGCTGGAGCGGTCGAACCAGATCGCCGCGCGGCAGGAGGAGGTCGAGCGAGTCGATCAGGAGCTCCGGGGCCGGCTGGCGACCGCGCGCGACGAGGTGCAGCGGACCGTCGAGCGCTTCCATGCGGACAACGAGGGGCTCGAGACGGTCGGGCAACGCATCGCGGACCTGCGCGGCGTGCTGACGGATGCCGAGGGCCGAGTCCGGGCGCTCGACGAATCCCGGCGGACCGTCGAGGACCTGCGGGCGCGCACGGACGGCCTGACCTCGCAGCTCAGCACCATAGCGGACGACGTCGCGCAGCTCCAGACGCAGGCTGAACGGGTGCGGGCGGTGCAGGAGAACGCTGACCGCCTGGCGGAGGCCGTGGAAGGTATGACGCAGCGGGCGGCGCGGCTGGAAGCGACCCAACCGACGGTCGAGGCGGTGCTGCGCGACTTCGCTAGCCTGAAGGGCACCCATGAAGCGCTCCGTGATGCCCTCGAGCACGTGCGCACGGCGGCGAGCGAGACTGCGCGGGTCCGTCAAGAACAGGCCGAGACCAAGTCTTGGTTGGCCGGCGTAGTGGAATCCGTGGACGCTCTGCGGGGCAAGCTGGCGGAGGTCGATGGCATGACGCCAGCCGTCGAGCAGGTCCGCGGCGAAGCGGAACGAGTGGTGCAAGCCACTTCCCAGATCGAGTCCCGCGGGCAGCTTGTCGACGAGTTGAGCGCGCGGCTCTCCGAGCTCACGTCGCTCGGGTCACGCCTCGAGGAGCGGACTCAGGGTTTGCTGGCCCGGATGGACACCGCGGACGACCGGTTCAAAGTCGTCGCGCTCCACGCCGAGGAGGCCGAACGGATCGAGAAGCTGATGCCTACCATCGTTGGGGCGGTCGAGCGTGCGGAGCGGCGGATTGCCGAGGTCGACGCCGGCGTCGCGTCGCTGGAGAGCCGCCGCGTGGACCTTGAAGGATTGTCCGAGCGGGCACGGAAGCTCGGCCAAGAGCTGGAGCTGCGGCAGGCCGCACTGGACCGGGCGAGCGAGCACCTGCAACGAGCCTCCAAGCTGCGTGAAGAGGCGGCGACCGCCGCGCAGGAACTGGAGGAGCGCACGCGAGAGCTGGGCGGCGGGTTGGCGACCGCCACCGGCCGCCTCGGCGAGTTCAGCGAGCGGCTGGAGGAACTCGAAGGCCGCTCGCAGAATTTGCGCTTCATGCAGAAGCGGATGGCGCAGTTCGAGGAGCGGCTGGCGAAATGGGAGGCGGCGGAACTGGAGCTGGCGCGGGCGCTGGAGCAGGTCGCGCACCGGCAGGCGACCATCGACACCCTGCAGGCCGGAATCCAGCGGGTGTTCGAAACGGCCGAGCGGACCGTGGAGGACGTGCGATCGATCGCCGCCGCGAAGCAGGAGGTTACAGGGACGCGGGGGCTGCTTGAAAACGTCCTCAGTCTCATGGAGCACGCACACGACGTGGCGAACACCCTGGAGCACAGAAAGCGCCAGATCGAGCAGGCCGAGGAACGGCTCGGCCGGGCTGAGGCGTTGCTGATCGACATCCAGTCGAGCCTGGAGACCCTTCAGGGTCAGAAGACGTTGCTCGACCAGGTGCTCGAGCAGGCGGGCGCGCTGCAGTTCCAGGCGAAGCAGGCGGAAGCGTTGATCGATACGCTTCGCAAAGAACGCGATCTGACGGACCGCGTGCGCGCAGCCGTGGCGGAGTTGCGGCAGGCCGGCGC
>JBOHST010000040.1:0-2984 GCA_050733375.1 Gemmatimonadales bacterium | reverse complement strand
CGCGTCCGCCACGACGCTGGCGATGCATTGGGGGCTGCCGGTCGAGCGCGCGGTATTCGTCGCACCGGCGGCCGATCCGGTGGGCTACTCGCTCCGCTGGGCGGGGATGCTCGGGCTGCGCCCGTCGATTGTCGCCGAGATGCGCGCGCGCAGCGAGCGCCGGCTGGCGTTCCGGTGGGACGCCTTGAACGTCCCGGCGATGGCGAAGGGGCGGCGAGTGCCGCTCCTCGTGATCCACGACGCTGGGGACACCGTCGTGCCTCCCGAGGACGGCCGGGCGATCGCCGCGGCATGGCCCGGGGCCAGGCTGGTGACGACAGCGGGATTGGGGCACCGCACCATTGTGCGGGACCCGGAAATCGTGCGGGAAGCGGTGGCGTTCCTTGCGCGTGAGGGCCTGCCGCTGGCCGCGACCGCGTCGCCGCCACCGCCCGGCGAGGCGCACTGGATCGAACGGCAGCTGTTCGAGCGGGCGCGCCGGCCGCATTTCGTGGTCTCCGTGCGGGCGTGAACCCCTTCAGTCGAGCAGCTCGGGCGCGTCGGCGAGGAGTCGCTCCGCTACCCGGTCCGCCAGCGCCATAATCGTCACGTAGGGGTTGATTTCGAGCGCACCCGGAAAGAGCGACGCGTCGGCCACCCGCAGCCATGGGAATTGGTGCACCCGTCCCCACGAGTCGGTCACCGAGTCGGCCGCCGTCCGTCCCATGCCACACCCGCCCATCAGATGGGCTGCCGTGATCGTCTGCTTTCCGGGCAGCCAATGGGTGGTGGCGATGCGCCGGTCGAGGGCCTCCGCGTCAGACACGGTGAGCAAGGGCGGATCAGCGAACGGGGCATGCACCCGCACCGCTCCCGCCGCGAAGAATATCCGCGCCGCTGCGCGATTGCCCCGCACCAGGCCGCCCAGTGCCTCCGCCGTGAACCGGTAGTGCACCACCGCGGTTCCGGCGCGATCGACGGCGATCCGATTCTCCGGCGTTACGTGGTCCACCGCCAGCACGAGGATCTGCTGTAACCGCGGGAACGCGCGCATCATGGCGCTATGCCCGGTCCCGAAGCCGGTGAGCGCCTTCGCCGTGGTGAACGGGAAATACATGCAGGTCTCGAGCACGAACCCCTCAAGAGCGGCGCGATCGACGAAGTAGCTCTTGGGATGTCCCACGTCGTTGGTGATCGGCCGCGCATGCTCGGCGACGAGAATCAGCGCCGGGTGACACGTGAAGCCGGCGCCAACGCGCGGTGGGGCGCCGGGCAGGCGGGAACGCAGCAGCAGCGCAGGAGATCCCACGGCGCCGGCCGCCAGCACCACCGCGCCAGCCTGGACGCGATAGGCACCCGGCTCCCACTCCGAAGGCCGCCCCTTCGCGCCCGCGGGTTTCGGCGCGACTCGCACCGTGAGCGATCGGTCGGCGCCGATCTCCAGCACCTGGGCCCGGGTGACCACCTCGACGCCCCCGCGCTCGGCGGCGGGCAGCTGCACGCGGTTCGTGCCCTGTTTCGCCTGGTTTGGGCAGCCAAGGTTGCACAACGAGCTCCCTTTGCACCCCAGCACGTTCACCGGGAACTGCTCGGCGAGATAGCCGGCCGCGCGAGCGCCGTCCGCGAACAGGCGATTGTTGTCGTTGATCTCGGCCGGCGGGAGCAAGTGGACGTTGTTCTCCACCAGATAGCGCTGCGAGCGGCGCGCCACGTCTGCGTGGTCGAGACCGGGAACGTCCCAGCGGCGAATCACCCGCGCTGGCGCGGTCAGGGACGTCCCAGTATAGACGACCGTCGAGCCGCCGTACGCCTGGGCGAACGCGAGCGTCATCGTCCCATCGGCGGTGAGGAATCCGCCGCCATCGCGGTACAATTGGTGGGCCATGTCGAGCTCGCGGCCGGTGAACTCGTCGTCCGAAAACCGTGGCCCCTGTTCGAGCACCAGCACCCGGCGTCCGGCGGCCGCCAGCGGTACGAGCGCGTGTGCCACGGTTCCGCCGCCCGCCCCCGAGCCGACGATCACCACTTCGTATCCGCGTGCGATCACCGCCGCGCCTCCCACCCGCGCGGGTCGGCCGCGTAGCCGATCGCGCGAGCCGCCTCGGGCCGTCCGTAGTAGCCCATCAGCAGGAGGGTGCGCAGTCCCCAGCAGCCGCGACGCAGCAGCAGGATTGCCGAGTTCTGGAGGCTCCCGAGAAAGGTGGTGCGGCGGTCGGCATCCAACTCAGTGAAGCGGCGGCCGTAACGCACGAGCGGGAGCCACTGTACCAGCCGAACGAAGAGGAGCAACTGGCGCCGCATGGCCTTGGGCCGTGCCGCGAGTGCGTCGGCGACAATGCGCTCGAGCGCCGTCCACTGCGCCTCGTCGAGTCGGTTGGCCTCCGGTACCACGGTGGCGCTGATCGCGCGCAGGATTGGGCGGACGGAAGGGAGCACGACGAAAACCTAGCACGCGCGATATCTTTTGGCAGGGAACCCATTTGGAGGAGACGCATGGACGCGAATACCGGGCTGCAGGCGTCTGCTCGCCAGTTCGAGGACACCAAGAAGGAGGCGAACGATCTCGCCGCGGCGCTCACCGAGCCGCAGTTCAATTGGCGACCGGCGCCGGAGAAGTGGTCGATCGGCCAGTGCCTGGCCCATTTGGCGACGACGGATCAGGCAATTCCGGCGATCGACAAGGCCATCGGCGACGCGCGGACCCGTGGGTGGCTCGCGTCCGGTCCATTCCGCTACGGGTGGTTTACCCGCTGGATGATCGGCTCGATGGAGCCGCCGCCGAAGCGCCGCATGCGCACCTGGCCCATCTTTGCACCCGCCGCCGGCGTCTTGTCGCGTGATGTCGTGCTCAAGGAGTTGGCCGCGTCCCGAGACCGGCTGGTGGAGCGCATCCAGGCCGCCGCTGGACTCGATCTCAAACGGGCGATCGTCGTTTCGCCTGCGTCCCGGCTGTTTCGGATACCGCTCGGGGGATACCTGGCGTTCCTCGCGGCCCACGACCGGCG
>JBOHST010000039.1:0-15778 GCA_050733375.1 Gemmatimonadales bacterium | reverse complement strand
AGATGATATCATCGCCGTGGAGGTGTATCGCAGCGTAAGCGAGACACCGGGCGAGCTGCTGCACGCCGACAATCGTTGCGGGGTCATCGCGATCTGGACGCGCACCGGTCAATCGCGACCTCGGTGAGCGCCCCCCGCGCCATCCAGCGGCGCCCCCGGCGCCGTACCCGCAGTACGCTTCGCCACGGCATGCGCCCAGTCGTGCCGACACCTCCCGCTCGCACGCCCCCGACCCGCACGGCGAGTTCGTGCTGTTGGTGGTCAACCACCATTGGCTCGACGTGGTCATCTATCTCGTCCAGAACGGCACTCGCACACGCGTGGCCACGGTGTCCGCGACCACTACGCGTATGGACGTTGGAGAGCAGCCCTCGACCGTGGGGGTGCACTAGGGCCGTTGCAGCCGGTGTTCGTGTCTCCGCCGCGCCGCTATTCTAAGGCGATGCGTCCGGCTCGATTCTGGTTTCTGCCGCCGCTCCTCCCTTGCGCGAAAGACCGCAACCCTGGCGGCGTCTGAAGGGGCGGTCCAGATTGGGGACCATGCACGACGCCGCAGCGCAAATGGTACACCATCGAGGGGCATGTCGTCGAGCCAGCCCCCTCATCGCCGCGGCGCTCCTCGTTTTGCCCACCTGCACGCGGTCCATCCCACCGGCCGATCCGCAATTCGTTGCGGAGTGGATGCGCAACTACTACGGCCTCATCCGCGCCGAGCGGATCTCTCCCCCCGTGGCCTCGCGCGTCCTCGCCTACGCGGCCGTTGGACTCTATGAGGGCCTGGCGACCGCCTCGCCGGGGCTCGTCTCCCTCGCCGGCCAACTGAACGGCCTCGATTCGCTTCCCCGTCCCGACCCGGAGAAACGCTACGACCCGATCCTCGTGGCCCTGGCCGCCGAGCGCGCCGTGCTCGACTCCCTCTTCGTCGAGGGCTTGCCGGCCACGCGCGCCGCACTGGCCACACTGACGGACTCCCTGGAGGCGGCCCGCCTCGCCCTGGACATCCCCAACGCGGTTCGAGCCGACTCGCGAACCCTGGGGGAGCGTCTGGGGGCGGCGATCCTGTCATGGGCCGCTCAGGACGGCTTCAATGAGACCCGCAGGAGGCCCTTCCGACCCCCTATCGGGCCTCGGTTCTGGCTCAATGACTCCCGGGTGGACGAGTACACGTCCCAGAACCTCTCCGCGGTCCGTGACTTCGTGGCGCTCGACAACCCCGCGGCAATGCTCCGGGCCGGCGAGGCCAGCGAGCGGGCCCTGGCCGTCACCCGCCCCAAGGCGGCCGATATCCGGACCCTGAAGGCGGTGAACCCCACTGGGGCGACGGAGCCGTGGTGGGGCACGCTGCGCCCCTTCGCGCTCCGGTCCGCGGACGAGTGTCCGACGCCACCCCCGGCGGCCTGGTCCACGGCCCCAGGATCGGCGTTCTACGCCGAGGCCAAGCGGGTGTACGACGTGGGCCGCGCCCTCACCGACGAGCAGCGTCAGACCGTGCTCTACTGGGCGGACAACCCCGGACAGACCGGCACGCCGGTGGGCCATTGGCTCGCCATCGGGAGCCAGCTCGTGACCCAGCTCCGGCTCTCCTCCGAGCAGGCTGCCGAGACGTTCGTGCTCGTGACGCTCGCCCAGGCCGACGCCTTCATCGCGATCTGGCACGAGAAGTACCGGTTGAACCTGATCAGGCCGGTGACCTACATCCGGCGCTACATCGACTCTACCTGGACGCCCGCGATTGTCACTCCGCCGTTCCCGGAGTTCCCCTCGGGGCACTCGGGCCAGTCCGCGTCGGCGGCGACGGTGCTTACCGCATTGCTCGGGCCGGTGACGTTCGACGACAGCACCGACATGGCGCTCGGCCACCCCGTCCGCCGGTATGGGTCGTTCCAGGAAGCGGCCGACGAGGCGGCCGAGTCCCGGCTATACGGTGGCATCCATTACCCCATGGGGAATGAGAACGGCAAAGTGCTCGGACGATGTGTCGGCCGGATGGTGCTGGAGCGGCTGCACACGCGGGCAGCGCCGGCCCGATGATCTGCCGCCTGTTCCTGGTGCTCACCCTAGTCGTCGCGGCCTGCCACCGGCCCGTCGACACCACCTGGCACGACGGGGACGGGTACCGCTGGCGGGCGCTGGACGTTCCGCGGAGCGGCACTCCCGGCTTCACGCTGCTCGATCCCAGCCGGACCGCCATCACCTTCATGAATACCGTGAGCGAGTCGCTGCTGGTCCGGAACCGCATTCTGGCAGATGGCGCTGGCGTGTGCCTCGGGGACGTGGACGGCGACCGGTTGGCCGACATCTTTCTCGCCCGAACAGAGGGACCGAACGCGCTGTATCGCAACCTTAGCAAGTGGCACTTCGAGGACATCACCCAGCGCGCCGGGGTCGGGGCACCCGATCGCTACTCGAGCGGGTGTACGTTGGCCGATTTCGACGGAGACGGCGACCTGGACCTGATCCTCGTCGCCATCGGCGGACCCAATGCGCTCTTCCTGAACGACGGCACCGGGCACTTCACCGAGCAGGGTGCGGACGCCGGCCTGACCTCGTCGGCAGGGAGCACCACGATCGCCGCGGCCGACGTGGACGGCGACGGCGACCTCGACCTGTACGTCGCCAACTACAAGGCCAACACCACCCTCGACCGGGTCTCGCCACAGGAGCGGGCCTTCGACCAGGTCGTGCGGCAGCTGGGCCCCAAGCGCTTCGAGGTGCGGGAACGATACCGCCAGGACTACAAGCTCGTCGACCTCGAGGCCCAGAGCGGGATCAGCTTGGTGCAGCGCGCCGACCCCGATTTCTTCTACCGGAACGACGGCGCCGGCCGGTTCGTCCGGGAGCAGATCGCCGGCAACCCCCGTTTCGTGGACGAGCACGGCCGCATGCTCACTCAGGAGCCGGAGGACTTCGGCCTCGCTGCCATGTTCGCCGATCTGAACAGCGACGGCGCACCCGACCTCTACGTCGTCAACGACTTCGAGGACCCCGACCAGTTCTGGCTCAACGACGGCCACGGGAAATTCCGGCTGGCGCCATGGTACGCGGTGCGGTCCACCAGCAACGCGGGGATGGCGGTGGACGTGGGGGACGTGGACCGGGATGGCCGGCCGGACCTCTTCGAGGTGGACATGCTTAGCCTGGACACGCGCCGGCTTAAGACCCAGATCCCGACGCACAGCGCGCTGCCCAAGCGACCCGGGCAGGGAGAGGGCCGCCCCCAGATGCAGCGCAATACCCTGCTCTGGAACCGCGGAGACGACACCTTCGCGGAAATCGCGCGACTCGCCCGTGTGGGGGCCTCAGGGTGGTCCTGGTCCACCTTGTTCCTCGACGTGGACCTCGACGGATGGGAGGACATCCTCATCGGCACCGGCCACAGATGGGACGTCATGGACGGGGACGTCCAATATCGCCTGCGCAACCGGCTGCAGGAGATCGACTGGCGGCGGATGCTGTTCGAGTACCCGCCCCTCGAGGCGCCGAACGTGGCGTTTCGGAGCCGGGGGGGGAGGACGGGCGACCTGACTTTCGAAGACGCGAGCCGAGCGTGGCGATTCGACCTGGGCCCGGACATCTCACACGGCATGGCGCTCGCCGATCTGGACGACGACGGAGACCTGGACGTCGTCATCAACCGGCTCGGCAAGCCGGCGGCCGTGCTCCGGAACGACGCCACCGCGCCGCGGATCGAGGTCCGGCTCCGCGGCGAGCCACCGAACACCGGCGGGATCGGCAGCCGTGTGCGGGTGCGCGGCGGCGCCGTGCCCCTCCAACAGCGGGAGGTCATCGGTGGCGGCCGCTATCTCTCCAGCTCCGACGCCGTGCTCACATTCGCGACTGGGAAGGCGGATACGGTTACGATCGAAGTCGCATGGCGCGACGGCCGCCTGTCGGTGATTGAGGGCGCGCGCCCGAACCGGCTCTACGAAATCGATCAACGCGTGGCGCAACTGATGAACGAGCAGCCGGTGCCGCCTGTGCCCGTGCTGTTTCAAGACGTCTCTGCCCAACTGGGCGGGCACCAGCACGTCGAACCCTACTTCGACGACTACGCCCGCCAACTCCTCCTCTCGAACGCGTTCAGCCAGCTGGGTCCCGGCGTCGCCTGGTTCGATGTGGACGGTGACGGCCGCGACGACCTGATCGTTGGCGCTGGTCGCACCGGGACCCTCGCCTGGTTTCGCAACGTTGGCGACCGCCTGAGGGCAGCCGCCGCGCGGGTTCCCCCGGCCCAGGGCGATCTCACGACCGTCCTCGGCTGGGTCGATGCCCACGGGGGGCGGAAAGTAATCGCAGGGGTCTCGAGCTACGAGATGGGAACGACCGACCAGGCCCTGGCTGCGCCCAGCGTGGTCACCTATTCCCCGCCGCACGGAGCGATGACGCCGCTGGTGCCGGGAGACAGCGCGAGCGCGGGCCCGCTAGCCCTCGCGGACTATGATGGCGACGGCGACCTTGACCTGTTCGTCGGCGGCAGGATCGTTCCTGGCGCATACCCGCTCTCCCCTTCCTCACGGCTGTACCGGAACGAAGGAGGGCGCTTGGCACCCGATGCTGCAAACAACACCCAATTCGCCGGCATTGGCATGGTCTCCGCTGCTCTGTTCTCTGATATGGACAGTGACGGGGATTCCGACCTGATCGTGGTCATCGAGTGGGGAACGATCCGCCTCTTCCTGAACGACGGTGGCCGCTTCCGGTCCGCGCCGGAGCTGCCGGGTCTGTCCGGCGTGTACAGCCGGTGGAACGGGCTGTCGACAGGCGACCTGGACGGCGACGGCCGGCTCGACATCGTTGCCACTAGCTGGGGTCGGAACACCGACCATCACGCGAGCCCGACGCGGCCGCTCCTTCTCTACTTCGGTCCTTTCGGTGAACGCGGCCGTCCCACCGGGCTGCTGGCACAAGAGGACGATCGCATCGGGGGTGTGGTACCGCTCGCCTCCTTCGCCCGCCTCGGTCTGGCGCTGCCGGGCGTGGCGGAGCGGCTGCGAACCTTCGCGACCTACGCCGATGCCACCATGGACCAGGTCCTCGGCTCACTCTCCCAAAGGGCGATCCGGCTCGGCGCCACGAATATGGATCACATGATGTTCCTGAACCGGGGGGATCGGTTCGAGGCACGGTCACTGCCCCTCGAGGCTCAGCTGGCGCCCGCCTTCTATGCCGGCGTTGCCGATTTCGACGGCGACGGGAAGGAGGACCTGTTTCTGAGCCAGAACTTCTTCGCGACTGAGGTCGCCACTCCGCGATACGACGCGGGACGCGGCCTGTTGCTCCAGGGCGATGGAGCGGGAGGATTCGAGGCCGTGCCTGGGCAGCGCTCCGGCCTGCTGGTCTACGGCGAGCAGCGCGGTGCGGCCTACGCGGACTTCGACGGCGACGGGCGGCTCGATCTCGCCGTCAGCCAGAACGCGGCCGCTACGCGCTTGTTCAAGAACGTCGGCGCCATGCCAGGTCTCAGTGTTCGCCTGGTCGGAACACCGGGCAACCCAAACGGTGTCGGCGCCCAGATGCGGCTGCGCTATGGCGATCGGAACGGGCCGGTCCGGGAGGTACAGGCGGGCTCGGGATACTGGTCGCAGAACGGCGCCGTGCAGGTGTTGGGGCGTGCCGGTGAACCAACAGCAATCTGGGTCCGGTGGCCCGGCGGGCGTGAGCAGACGGTTCCGCTGGCAATGGGCCAAACGCAGGTCACGGTCCACATCCACTGAGGGTCCGAGACAAGGAGAAGGGGCGGGATCACTCCCGCCCCTTCTGCCATCCGACCTAGGAATCCAGCCTCAGTTGCGATTGCGGCTCATGGCACGCTGCCAGGCCGAGAATTCCTCCCAGATTTGCCTGACCGTCTTGCGCCCGCTGCGGCCTTCATCGCCCCCATCGGGTCGGTTCGCCATGTCTGGCGCGCTCGGCCCGCCGAACGTGTAGACCGACCGCAGCAGCACGTCCATCTCCTTTGCCGGGACGGGCATGTGCCTTGGCGTGCCGAGGATCAGCCCATCGACCCGGCGCCGGTTGAAGAACGGCGTGGCGCCCTGACCCATGAACTCAATTTCCTGCTCGTACTGCAGCGCGGTAAGCAGCTCAGGGACGGTCTCGGCACCGGTGAGCGCCGACAGCCCACCCCGGCCGACGCGACTATTGTTGATGAGTCCCGCCGCCTGCACGCTGGCGCCGGCGCTCCGGATCAGTCCCTCGGCCCAGAGCAGGTCGTTCATCTGCGTCGTGAAGTAGGGGTCCTGACCCGTCCCATCCGCGCTGGGCAGTCTCTCGCCCGTATAGGCCAAGTGCTGGTAGCGGACATGCTGGAGGTTGCTCTGGTGGTACTGGCCGCGCGCCGGGTTGAAAATCGCCGCCCCGGAGCAGGCGAAATCGGTGCCCGCGTTCGCCGTCGCCGCCGTGGTCGAAAAGGACGCATTGTCCGAAGGCCCGTACGTACCGTCCCCTACCCGAAGGTCGGCCGATATCGTTGGGCAGGGGTTGCCGGCCGGCACAGGCCACGGATCAACGTGGTTGGTCGTGACCAGGGCGGCCACGCGCGTGTCCACCCGCATGGTGAGGATGGAGTTGCCCCAGGTCTTCACGCAATCAAGCCCGCATTCGGCGCCGCTCACGTCGATGTAGAACTCCCAGTCGAACGCCGGAGCAGAGCTGATCCCCTGCGAGGCGTAGGTCGCCACCTGGGCCCAGTCGGCCGCGACGTTCTCCGTCCCGTTGCGCGGGAACATGGCGATCAGCTCGGCCTGCATCGTCCGGATCAGCTGACGGATTTGATCGTTGGTGTACTCTGTCCCGCCTCCCACGCCCATCCACTCGGGCTCCGTCGACCAGGCATGGAGCCCTGCTTCGGTCCACGCCTCCTCGAATTTTTGCAGGGCGGCGTCCCGCACCTCCACCCGGGTACTGAACGGGATGGCGGAGGGGTTGCTCAGGTCGCTGGTCTCGTCGACCACAAAGCCCTGATCGTACACCATCGCGATCCCGGCGAAGGCCATCCCCTGCAGCATCTTGGCCATCGCCTTGTTGCGCGACGTCATGGTGTTGTCCGCGGCGCAGTCTTCATCGAAGCACAGCCCGTTGGCGATGGCTAGGAGCACGTCGTTCGCCGACGAGAGCACCGTGTGGTATCCGTACCACTGGCCCTCGACCGTCAAGCCGGCGTCGGACGCGGTGGCGCTGTTGGTCCAGCCACAGCGCGACGGGCATTCGGCGCCGACGGAGGAGTAGAGTCGGATAGCGGCGTTGTTCCACGAGGCCGTGTAGTTATCGGCCATCGTGGTCATGGGTAGCGCGCCGAAGTAACTACCGCGGGTCTCGACCCAGGTCCGGAACGAACCGCCCAGCAACTGCTGGAGGCCGGCCGGATCGACGAAGGCCCGCGGCGCGTCCGGGGCGTTTGGGTTCTCGACGTCCAGATTGCACCCGCCGGCCACCAGGACGACCGCCGCCAGGGCGGCCACGAGGGACGAAGACCGCATAGGAAGTTCTCGATGTGAGTTCATGATGAGTTCCTCAGAACGAGATCTCGACGACGGTCGAGAAGGTCCGGAATTGTGGATACTGGAACCAGTCCATCCTGACCTGGAACGGATCGCCAAAGAGCCCTGACACTTCCGGATCGAGCCCGGAGTACTTCGTGATCGTGAACAGGTTGCGGGCGATGAACCCGATTCGCACCTCGTGCATGCCCCGCAGCCCGATTCTCCGGAGCTGGTCAGCCACGAAGGTGTAGTTCACCGACAACTCCTTGAGCTTGGCGTAGGAACCGTTCTCGACGAAGTAGTCATTCGGTTCGAGGCCGTTGTAGAACCCCACCCCATAGTACCCAAGCGACTTTTGGGCACAGGCCGGCATTGGATCCGAGACGACGCCACAGTTGGCATCGTTCTGAGGCTTGCCCGCCTGGTCTTGCACGATGTCGCGAGACGCCTGGAAGGGCCACTGGCGGGTCCCGTTGTAGAGGTCCCCGCCGTGCGACCAGTCGAGCAACGCGTTCACCACCAGGCGTCGGTAGTTGAACCTGAGGCCGAAGCTCAGGTTGAAGTCCGGGTTGGCGTCGCCGATCTGCACGGTCTGCGAGGTGATGAGGCAGTTGCCCGCGGCGTCCGCGCGCTTGCAGTAAGTGTACTTGATGGCCCGTTCATCCGCCGTGCCGTATTGGTTCCTGCGAACCACGTAGCCGTCTTCGTTGACCATGACGCTGTCACGGCTCCACGTCTGGCCAGGCCCGGATGCGGCCGCCTTGGCTGGGTCATCGTATAGCTCATCGACGTTGCGAATCCAGTGGTCGCCGTACATCGCACCCAGGTCCGATCCCTGGGCCAGGAAGAACGTGGCGGGCATCTGCTCGAAGCCGTACCGCCGTTCCGGCAGATTCCACTCCGTGATGCGCTGGCGGGTCCGGTCGCCCACGATGTTCAGCGTGAGGGACGTGGTGGGCGTGCTGAGCACCCGGGCCGCGAAGGTCACCTCATGGCTGTTTGCCCGGAGCGCCCCGGTATTCTGCCATTGCTGCTTGAAGCCGACCACCGACGCCAGGTCGACCAGGAGTAGCTGGTCCGTGGTGTTTTTCCGCGAGTAGCTGTACTCGGCAGTGAAGCGCCCACCCCCGAACTCGAGGTTTGTGCCCACTTCCAGCTCGGCCGAGCGGGCCGGCTTGAGGAGCGGATTGCCCAAGACCTCCTTGGTGAAGCCGCCGGGGGTCACGCCGAGGATTTCATACTGGTCGTCGAAATTAGGCCGGAGTCCGGCCGTGCCGTAGGAGCCTCGGAGCCGCCATTCGTCGATGCCCGGGATCCTCACATCCTCAGTGACCCGCCACGCGCCGGAAACGCGGTAGTACGTGTGCCACCGGCTCTCGGGCCCGAACAACGACGACCCGTCTCGCCGCACCAGGCCGTCCACGATATAGCGGTCCTTGATATCGAACGTGGTGATGGCCAGGTAGTTCTGGGTCCGGTACCGGTCATCACGCGAGGAGTCTCTGAGAGTAGCCTGGTCGGTGCCAGCAAACTCGGGCACGCGGGCCACGATCAGTGCCGAGGCATTGGCGCGGAGCAGTCTATTCCTCTGGTCCTCGAAGCTCAACCCCACTTTGGTGGTGTTCGTGATGCTGCCGAACCGCCGCACGCTGGTGAGCGTCGCGCCGGTATTATACTGCCAGTTGTTCCTCGTCTCGTGGAGGAGATTCCCGTCATCCCTTCCACCAGAAGCCGACACGTGGCCGAAGGGTATCTCGTCCGAGTAGCTCTGCGCCTCTTGGTCGTAGGCGAAGCTTCCTTCCGCCGACAGCCAGTCGAGCAGCCGCCACCGTAGCCGGCCCGAGCCGCTGAACCGGTTCCGGTCCTGGGTGATCTTTCGGGTGGCCAATTCGTACATCGGGTTGTAATCGTTGGCCACGTCCTGGCTGAGCGGGACCAGCGGGCAAAACGGCGTTCCGGCAAGCCTTCCCGCTGATGCAGGGCAAGGCGCCGCAACGTCGACGTCCGGCTGGACGAACGTGAGGCCGAAGAATGGCCCATTCTGACCCTCCAGGGCCCGGCCGTTAGTCGACACGCCGTAGAACGCGCTGAACGACGCATCGACGTTCGCGCGCAGCTGCTGGTCGAGGTTGAGCCGGAAATTCTGCCGGTTGTACCCGTCCAGCCCGAAGATAACGCCTTTGTTCCTCGTGTTCTGGACTGAGGCGTTGAAGTTTGTCTTGCCGACCCGCTGCCCGATCGAGATGTATCCATTCCAAAACGTGCCGGTATTGACCAAGGCATCCCAGTGGTCGTTGTACACCTGGAACGGATTGTCCGAGACCCCGTTTGTCTCGACGACCCGGCCGCCGTTGTCGTTGAGGCAGTAGTTGCCGACTGGGTCAACAGTCCACACTTGCGGGGTGCTCAGCGCCTGCCCTGTCGCGGCGCAAAAGCCAGGGGCGCTTTCCGAATACCAGGCGTGTGAGCGGGAGAACTCCAACCGTTTCGGCATGTTGTTGATCCCACCCTCGACCCGGGACGTCACGCGGAGCGCACCGTCGGGCAGCGAGCTGCCCCGATTGGTGAAAACCTGCACCACCCCGTTGGCCGCGTTGGAGCCGTACAACGAGGACGCCGCGGCTCCTTTGATCACCTCTACCCGTTCTACGTCCCCGGGCGCGATGTCCGCGAGACCGAACGAGGTGATCACCCCGTCCACGATGTACAGCGGATCCTGCCGGCCGCTGATGCTCGTGGGGCCGCGCAGCCGAACCGATACCTCACCGCCAGGCTGCGACGTGGTCGGAACCAGACGCACGGCTGCGATCTTACCCTGAAGCGCGACCAGCGCGCTCGAGCCTGGAACCTCCTGTAGCCCTTCCTTGTCCACACTCCCCGTCGTGAAGGTCAGTTTCCTCCGGGCCGTTGCCGCGCCCACACCCGTGACGATCACCTCTTCGAGCCGCAGCGGGTCGGGCTGCAGCTCGAAGTTCTGTTCCTGTGAGCCGGCCGCGATCGTGACGGTGCGGGAGATGGGCCGATAGCCGATGAAACGCGCCGTCAGCACCACTTCCTGGCCGCGCACGCCGTCCGCAGCGATGGTGATCGTAAACGCCCCGTTCGCCGCCGTGACTGCCCCCAGGTTCGTGTTTGCAACCACGACGCTCGCGCCACCTAGCGCTGCGCCCCCCTGTGCGGTCACGCGGCCAGCAATGACCGCGCCTTCCTGCGCCGGGAGCGGACTGGCGATGAGGTACACCAATGCGGCAGCAACGCTGCCGACCCGCAACGGGCCAGACTTTGGAATGCGCATGATCTGCCTCTTCGGTGGAGAAGTGGAGAAAGCGGAGATAGACATGTGGGCCCCGCGCGTATGGAGATGCGCGGGGAAAGTCGAGCGGAATGGGCTGGCTAAACCGGTGTCACGTACCGTACCGACCTCCTCGGCCCCACTCGGACGCACCGAGTGACGGCACCGCAGACTTTGGAGGTTGTGCACGAGCAACGTCTGGACTAAGCGCTTCTAGGGCCCCATACTACACTCCATTCAGAGTCGCGCAATGGGGGATCTGGAGACCGGGACGGTCCCTCATATCCGATAGGCGCAGCGGCTACCCGGTCTCGCAGGCGAATGCCGTGATCTCCAGCGTACCACTATTCCGCACCGCCGGAACTCGCACACTCCCCGGTGCCCTGCTGGCAGCCCTGCTGGCGGCGATGGGTCCGCAACCGGGCGCCGCACAAGCGACCCTCCGGGGCCGCGTCGTCGACAGCGAGCTCGGTCACCCGCTCCCAGACGCCATCGTCAACATCCAGCCCGGAGCATCTTCCCGAACCACGGACTCCCTTGGACGGTTCGAGGCGCAGGGACTTCCTGCAGGAAAGGCGGAGGTCACGATTCAGGTGATCGGGTACGCCCAAGGGGAGTTCTTGGTTCGCCTACCCGCGTCGGGGACCGTGGAAGGGGACTTCCCCCTCGACTTCACAGGATACCGGCTGGCGGCGGTGGCTGTGGAGGCTCACGTTGACCGGCTCGCGCCGCGGTACCTGGACTTCGAGCGAAGGCGGCAGCGCGGGCTGGGGGCTTACCTCCGCTGGGACGAGATTGCAAAGCAGGGGTACGGTTCGGTCGGGGATGCTCTGCACACCGTCCGCGGGGTCCGAATCGAATGCAACCAGCAGACCTTCGAGTGCTTCGCCGTCATGGCCCGCAGCCCCCGATGCCAACCGACCTGGTGGATCGATGGGGTGGAGGTGCAGTCGTTCCACGAGAATACCCCTATCCGCGATGTGTACGGGATCGAGGTCTACCGCGGCCCCGGCGAGGTCCCAGGCGAGTACTCGGGGTCGAACGCCGCCTGCGGCGTTATCGTGATGTGGACGAAGTCGCGTCCGTACCGGTAGCCTGCGCCACGCGCGGCCCTCAAGCTCGACCGGCACCGAGTGCGTCGGCGACGCGGTTGATGGGAAACCCTCTGTCGAACCCGGCAGCCTCTTCCTTCTTACTTACTTACACGCTTACTTACTTACACGGGCCGCGCCTCAGCCTCGCCCCGACCGCTCGAAGGGAAAATCTACTACTATTGGGTCGTACTTCCGCTCCGTGGTTCGAAGTGAGCGGTCCCTTGGCGGTCGGCGGAGGCGCTATGTGGAAACGCAGCAGCCTGGTCCTCGTCCTGGCGACCGCGACCGCGGCCGCCTTGTTCGCGCACGACCTGTTCCTCAAACTCGAGACATACTTCGTGCCGCCCGAGACCCCGATTCGGGTCGCGGTACTGAACGGCTGCTTCTCCAGTAGCGAGGGTGCGGTGACGCCGGATCGACTGCTGGACCTGAGCGTGGCCGGCCCCGTCGACCGCCGCACGGTGTCCCGGGACGCATGGAAGCCGGCGGGCGACACGACCTGGCTCACCATTCGGACCGGCGCTCCTGGTACGTACGTCCTGGGGGCCTCGCTTGCCCCTCGGGAGATCTCGCTCTCGGCTGAGGACTTCAACAGCTACCTCGCGCTCGACGGGATCCCGGACATCCTCGAGGCGCGCACCCGCCGGGGCGAGCTCGCGCGCCCGGCCCAGGAGCGCTACCACAAGCACGTCAAGGCCATCCTCCAGGTCGGCGCGACGCGGACGAATGCGTTTGAGACCCGCTTCGGCTATCCGGCCGAGCTCGTGCCGCTCGTGAATCCCTACGGCCTCCACGTCGGCGACACCCTCGCCATCCGCTGCCTGGTCGACGGGCAGCCCGAGGCGCGCCAGCTGGTGATCGCGGGTGGCGAGCACGACGGGCAGGCGCAACCGGAGCGTCAGGCGCGCAGTGACGAGGAAGGGGTGGTCCGGTTCGTCCTGGGGTCGACCGGCAAGTGGTATGTCAAGTTCATCCACATGGAGCCGGCGACCGGCCCCGGAGTCGATTACGAGTCGAAGTGGGCGACGCTCACGTTCGAGGTGCGCTGAGGCCAGCTCGCATCCGTTGCTCCGCTCGACCGGTTATCCTAGGAGCATGCGTTTCCTCCCATTCCTGTTCTTCCTGGCCGTCCTACCGACGGGCTCGCCGCAACAGGACCCGCTCACGGCCCGCACCAAGGGTCGTTCGAACGCCCCGATTACCGTCTACGAAATGGCCGATTTCCAGTGTCCGGCGTGTCGCGACTTCGCGCTCACCACGCTACCCGCGATCGATCGTGACTACATCCAGACCGGCAAGGTCCGCTGGGTATTCGTCAACTTCCCGTTGACACACATTCACAAGCACGCGGTTGCCGCCGCTCAGGTGGCGATGTGCGCCGCCCGCCAGGACAAGTTCTGGGCGATGCACGACGCCCTGTACCAGCAGCAGTCGCGGTGGGCGGCGCTCGACCAGCCATGGCCCGTGCTCATCGCCCTGGCGGATTCCGTAGGCGTGCGGCGCGATTCGCTCGTGGCGTGCCTCAACACCCGCGCGACCGTGGACGAGATCAATCGAGACGCCCAGGGGTCCGCCCGCACGGGCGCGAGCGGCACTCCCAGTTTCTACATCGAGGGCGGGTTGGCAGATGGGGCCATTCCCGCGGCGGCCTTCTCCCGGATTCTCGACTCGATTTACCGCGTGAAGACCGGCGCGCCGCGCTGATGGCCGATCTCCGGCCGTCGCGGTGGTACCGCGCGGCGGTGGCGACTGCCGCCCGCGCAGCGCTGCTCGGCGCCCACTTCGATGCGAAGCTCGCCCGCGGGATCGCCGGACGGCGTGGGCTCGTCGACCGGTACGCAGCCTGGGCGACGGCGCATCGCGACCCGCGACGCCCGCTGGTGTGGTTTCACGCCCCGTCGGTGGGAGAGGGGCTGCAGGCCAAACCGGTCATCGAGGCGTTGCGGGCGGAGCGGCCCGATTGGCAAGTGGCGTATTCCTTCTTCTCCCCTTCCGCCGAGCGTCTGGCCACGGCACTCCCGGTCGACTTCACCGACTATCTCCCGCTCGACCGTCTTCCCGATGTCCGCGTGGCACTCGAGACGCTCGCCCCCACCGCCCTGGTGTATGCGAAGCTCGACGTCTGGCCCGAGTTGACGCTGGCGGCCGCCGCGCGCGGCACGCGGCTCGGACTGATCTCGGCGACCGTCGCGCCGCGGAGCTCGCGGCTCACCTGGCCGGTCCGGGCCTGGGTGGCTCCGGCCTATGCCGCGCTCGACCGGATCGGGGCGATCGGCGCCGAGGACGCCACGCGGCTCGAACGCCTGGGCGGGCGTCGCGAGACGATCACCGTCACGGGCGACACCCGCTACGACAGTGTCGCCGAACGGGCCGAGCGGCTCGACCGCTCGCGGGAGCCGCTGGCGGCGCTGGCGCCGAGGAACCCCGACTCGTTCACGATCGTCGCCGGCTCGACCTGGCCCGCGGATGAAGCGGTGGTGCTCCCCGCGTTCGCCGAGCTCGTGACGCGTGGCGACGCGAAGGAAACGCGCTTGATCCTTGCGCCGCACGAGCCCAGTGCGTCGCACCTTGCCGCCGTGGACGCAGTAGCGGAGCGCTCTGGGCTCCCGCGGCCGATGCGCCTTTCCCAAGTCGGTGCCGCGCCGCGAGAGCGGATGACGGTGGTCGTCGTGGATCGCGTGGGCGTGCTGGCCGACCTATACGCGCTGGGCCAGGCCGCGTACGTGGGCGGCGGCTATCACCGCGCGGGATTGCATTCCACGCTCGAGCCGGCGGCGTGCGGCGTGCCGATGTGCGTCGGTCCTGGCTGGACGATGAGCCGCGACGCGGGGCTGTTACTGCAACGCGGCGCCGCCGTGGCGCTACCGGCGGATGGACGCCGCGCGTTGGTGAACCAGTGGCTGGCCTGGATGCGCGAACCAGCCGTGCGCGCGCGCGCCGGTGCGGCGGGGGCCGCGGTCGTGCGGGAAGGACGGGGCGCCGCGGCTCGGACCGCAGCGTTGGTTCGAGCGTTGGTGGATCGCGACTGACAGGATCGCGACGTTAGTCGCGGGCTGGGACGACCACGCCCTCGAACGTCACGGTGCGGGGGGAAAACAGTCCGGCGGTGAGCGCCGTGACCAGCAAATCGCTCCAGCGCGCGCGCACTTTGATGCGCAGCTGGGCAACGCTGGCGCCGGCACCCACCTGTCCGGCGACCACGTCCTCGAGACGCGGCGCGCCCACCGTGAACGCGCCCCAGCCGAGGAACACGGGGTGCCGGTTCACCCGGAACGACGTGCCTATGACGGGGTTCTGCGCCGCGCCGGCCATGGTCACCGGCACACCGAGATGGGTCGAGTCGAAGGTCAGGGCGCAGCCGCCGCCGGCGAGGCCGAGCGCGGCGGCGACCACGCATGCGCGGAATCGATTCACGGATCTCCCGGGAAGCAAATGGGGCGCGCCGGAGGACGGCGCGCCCCAAAAGGTAGCGGCTCCACTCAAGCTTGTGAACCGGTCTCTTACAGACCAGGAACGCCGATTCCCAAGTGAACGCCGAGGCCGATGATCCCGCCGGTCCCGCCGCCCGGAAGTTTCTGCGAGTCATACGCGATGTGGGCGCCCATCATCCCGAAGCCGAGGTTGGCCCCGATCGTCCACCCGATGTTCGAGTTGGTGGGTGAGCCCGATTCCTTGTGCCAGCGGTTGGTAACCGACAGGTACGGCTCGATAGACAGAACGGGCGTCGGCAGGCTCACGCTGACGCCGCCACCGGCGACGATCGTAGTCAAATCGGGCACGCCGTTGGCGGTGGAGCGGGCCCCACCAGCCAGCAGGTTTACATTGACCGGCAGGAGACTGCCGCCGATCACGCGAAACGCGGCGGTGCCACCGAGAGACGTCGCGCTGTTCGACGCGCCTGACTGCTTGTA